>CAMNHT010000012.1 GCA_946539625.1 uncultured Clostridia bacterium
CTCGGCGCGGACGACTATATTGCAAAGCCGTTCGATTCCAACGAGCTCGTCGCGCGCATCAAAGCGGTGCTGCGCCGCTTTGCGCCTGCGGCGGAGAGCGAGCGCACGATCGTGCTTCCGGATCTCACCATCTCGCTTGAAAACTATTCGGTTACGCTCGACGGCGAAACGCTTGAGATGCCGCCGAAAGAGATCGAGCTTCTGTACTTCCTGGCGTCCCACAGCGGACGTGTGTTCACACGCGAGCAGCTTCTGGAACAGGTCTGGGGCTTCGACTTTTTCGGCGATTCCCGCACGGTCGACGTCCACGTAAAGCGCATCCGCGAAAAGCTCGGCGAGCGGGAAAGTTGGCAGCTTCGTACGGTCTGGGGCGTAGGATATAAGTTCGACGTCCACAGCTGATAGGGTACATGCAAAAGAATCGGTTCCGTACCATCTTTTCACGCATGATGTTCATGCAGTGTACGACGGTTACGGTCGCAGTGCTGCTGATCGGCGTCGTGCTGGCGATCATTGTGTACGCGGGAAGGATCGGGGAGTACGGAACACAGTTGAATCGTTACGCGCAAAACGCGCGCGCCGTGATCGCCTCGAACACGGGCAACGCGGAGATGCGACTTTCGGAGATTGCCGCCGACAACGACCTGCTTGTGGAACGTATAGACGAACACGACGATGTTGCCGCCTATTTTGCCGACAGCCGCTGGGAGGTATACGCAAAGCAGTCGCTTTCGGATACGGATTACCGCGGCGTTCGTATGAACGCCGGACCGATCGGACAAACGACACGAAGCTATTTCGACCGCTCCGGCTTTCCCGTGCTGACCGTATACTGCACGGTGGAAAACGATATAAACAGCGGCATTCTGCTGGTCAGCGGCGATCTTTCTCCGATTCGGTCTGCACTCGGCAGCATGATCCTTTGGACCGTATTGATTGGCGCGTTTGCGCTCATCGGGTCCGGCGTCGTTTCCTACTATACATCCTACCGCGTCATCAATCCGTTCGTCGAGATGAATCATGCCGTGCAATGCTATTCGCGCGGGGATTTCTCGACGCGCATTCCTGTTGAAGGTAAGGATGAGGCGGCGCAGCTCGGCAAAAGCTTAAACGAGATGGCAGAGCAGCTAAGAGGACTTGAGGATACGAGAAGAAGCTTCGTTGCAAACGTCAGCCATGAGCTCCGTTCTCCGCTGACGTCCATGAAGGGCTTTCTCGAAGCGATGCAGGACGGCACAATCCCGCCCGAAAATTATCCGGAGTACATCGGGATCGTTCTCAACGAAACACGTCGTATGGTCACGCTTGTCAATGACCTCCTTGACCTTGCACGCATCGAATCCGGTACGATCCAGCTGAATTTCGAAGTGTTTGATGTCAACGAACTGATCCGCAGAACGCTTCTGACGTTCGAGGCGCGGCTTGTTGAAAACGAGATGGAAATGGAAGTACGGTTTGCGCAGGAGCAGTGTCTGGTTTTTGCGGACGCGACGCAGATCGGCCAGGTGCTCCGAAACCTGATCGACAACGCGATCAAGTATTCGCCGAAGGGCAGAGCGCTCTTTGTGTCGACCTATTCGATGCGAAAGACCGTCTATGTCACGGTACGCGACACCGGTATCGGCATCCCGCAGGAGGATGTGCCGCACGTGTTCGATCGCTTCTATAAGGTCGAAAAGGCGCACACGCCCGCGCCGCAGATGGGTTCCGGTCTGGGATTATCCATCGTAAAGCGTATCATTGAGAGCCACGGACAGTCAATTACCGTGCGCAGCGCCAGAGGACGCGGCACGCAATTCACCTTTACATTGGAGCGCGCAAGCGCAGCGAAACGAGTAACCGACGGAGGTAAACGCAATGTCTCATAAATTCTATCCGTATCCGACCGACTACAAAAATACAACATCCCTGCGGCGCGCACGCCGTACAGGCAATGTCTTCGTGATCATTCTGTGCGTGATTATCGCCATTCTGATCGGCGGCGGGGCATTCTTTGGCCTGACAAATAACGGACAGGGTTGGAACGGCTTTGTTGATTTCGTTACAAGAAATTGTCCTGCGTACTGCACGACGCAGAAGAATGCCGCGCCTGTCGCGGAAGCGGAAACACCTGTCAAGACGCCGACCGCAAAGCCAACGGTCGATCCGGACGTTTCACCGTACCTGGCGCAGCCCTTTGATCCGACGGCGCTTACCAGCATCCCGGATGTCGTCGACGCGGTTTCGCCCGGCGTTGTCGGCATTCTGAACTATCAGAAAAAGACCGGCAAAAGCGAATCGGTGCTTGCTGGCAGCGGTTCCGGCTTCGTCTATACCGTAAACGGCCTAATCATTACGAATCACCATGTTGTAGAAGGCGCATCAGAGCTGAAGGTGTCGCTTACGGACGGCAGAACCGTTGACGCAACGCTCGTCGGCGGAGATGTGCAGACGGACGTTGCCGTGCTGAAGATCGAAGCAGAAGGGCTGAGCGCTCTTCCCATCGGCGATTCCGCCACAGTGCGTGTCGGTGAATTCGTTCTTGCGATCGGCGATCCGATCAGCGCAGACGAGCTGTCCGGCTCTGTCACGTTCGGCATTCTTTCCGCACTCTCGCGTGAGATCAATATTGAAGGCTTCGTCAACGAGTACCTTCAGACCGATGCGGCGGTCAACCCCGGCAACAGCGGCGGTCCGCTCATCAATATGCGCGGCGAAGTTATAGGCGTCACAAGTGCGAAGTACACCTCTGCCGGCGTCGATGAATACGGACAGAATATCTCTTCCGAGGGTATCGGGTTTGCTCTGCCGATCAACAACGTAATCGAGATTGCGCAGTCGATCATCACGGACGGCTCCAAGGTGCGCCCCGGTATCGGCGTGACCATTGTGACCTATCTTGAACCGACAACGGACATCACAACGCCCGGCGTTTACATCTACGGCGTTACCGAAGGCGGTCCCGCGGAACAGGCGGGCATCCGGGTAGGAGACCGGCTGGTTCGCTTGGACGGCAAGGAAATGACACAGGATGAATTTGTTATGGTCATTCGCACAAAGCAAGTCGGCGAATCCATCGTTCTGACCATCGAACGTAACGGTGAACTTATGAATATCAACGTCATTGTAGGCGACATGAACGAAATGCGAAAATGAACGAACGAGCACTGAGAAGTTTAGAATTTGATAAGATCCGCGCCCAATGTGCGACCCATACGGCGTCCGACATCGGGCGCGAATTTGTTGCGGCACTGCATCCGACCGCCGACCTCGAGCGAGCGGAAATGCTGCTGCGCGAAACATGGGAAGCAGACGCGATCTGCCGCCGCATCGGCGGTTCGCCGGTCGATACGTTTCCGGATGCGCGATCCACTTTAAGCCGCGTGAAGGCGTCATACGCGCTTTCTCCCGCGGAGCTTTTGAACCTTGCCGCGTGCCTCAAAGCCAGCCGCAGAGCAAGGGAACGCCTCCTTGCGGGCGACAACGAGAGTACGCTGCATCGACTTGCCAATCCGCTTTCCGCGCACGCAGAGATCGAAAACGAAATCGCACGCTGTATTTTGACGGAAGACGAGATTTCCGACAACGCTTCGCCGGAGCTGAACCGCATCCGCAGACAGATGCGCATCACCTTGGAGCGTGTCAAGGAAAAGCTCAACAGCTTCATCAAAAGCCCGACCTACCAGAAATACTTGCAGGAGCCGATCGTTACCGTCCGCAACGGACGCTACGCGATCCCGGTCAAGGCGGAACATCGCGCGCAGATCGGCGGGCTGATCCACGATCAAAGCGGCAGCGGACAGACGGTCTTTATCGAGCCGACCGCGGTCGTTGAACTCGGCAATGCCTATAAGCAGCTGCAGGCGGAGGAGAAGCGCGAGATCGAACGTATCCTTGCGGGATTGACGGCGCTCATCGCGCCGTATGCGGACGAGCTGTATCAGAGCCTGATGCTTTTGGGTAATTTAGACTGCATCTTCGCCCGCGCCATCCTTGCGCGCGACATGCGCGCCTACTGCCCGAAGCTGAACGATAAAAGACTTATCCACATCAAAAACGGCAGACATCCGCTGATCGACAAGAACGTCGTCGTTCCCATTTCGGTTTGGATCGGCGACGGCTATGACACTCTGATCGTGACCGGTCCGAACACGGGCGGCAAAACGGTCACGCTGAAAACGGTCGGTCTGTTTACGCTGATGGCTTCGAGCGGCATGTTCATTCCCGCCGACGAATCCAGCGAGATCGCGATCTTCCGCGAGGTGTTCGCAGACATCGGCGACGAACAGTCGATCGAGCAGTCGCTGTCCACGTTCTCCGCGCATATGACGAATATCGTCGGCATTTTGAAAGATGCAGGCAGTGACACGCTTGTACTTTTGGACGAGCTCGGCGCGGGCACGGACCCGAACGAAGGCGCGGCGCTTGCGCAGGCGATCCTTTCGCATCTGCAGAAAGCCGGCGCAACGACGTTTGCCACGACGCATTACAGCGAGATCAAGGCGTTTGCGCTGACGCACGAGGGCATGCAGAACGCCTCGATGGAATTCGACGTCGACCGCCTTTGCCCGACCTATAAGCTCTATATCGGCATTCCCGGCAAGTCCAACGCGTTCGAGATCAGCCGGAGATTGGGGCTTGACGACGCCATCATCGAGCAGGCAAAGGAGTATTTAAAGCACGAGGACGTCGCGTTCGAAGATGTGCTGTCCGGCGCGGAAACGCAGAGAAAGCTTGCTGAACAGCAGGCAAACGAACTCACTGAAGAGCTTGCGCGCGTCAAAACCGAACGCGAAGCGCTGGAAGCCGAGCGCAAAAAGATGCGAGAAGACCGCGCGGCGATCCGCGAAAAGGCGAGGGAGGAGGCGCGAAGCGTCGTCGCCGCCGCCAAGCATGAGATGGACGCGCTGATCGCGGAGCTAAGGCAGGTCAAAAACATCGACTCGCGCGCGCTCGAACGCGCGATCCAGACCTCGCGCGACAAGATGAGAGAAGTACAGAGCCGTCTTTCGGACAAACCCGAACCCGACGCGGCGGAGGGCGAGATCCCGTCGTCCGTCGTTCGCGGGCAGACCGTTCGCGTGGTGAGCTTAAACAGCAACGCAACGGTTGTAAAGCCGCAGGACGGAAGGGGACAGGTGCAGGTACAGGCGGGTCCGATCAAGGTCTTCGTGCCGCTTTCCGATCTGCGTCTCGTTACAAAGAAGGAGGAACAGCCGCGCGCCGTGACGCGTCCGCGCGAGATCATGACCGATATCAAAACCATGAAGTACGAGCTTGACCTTCGCGGATACCTTGTGGACGACGCGATCCTCGAGATCGACGCATTCATCGACGACTGTGTGCGCAACGGCAGGACCGAATTCAACATCATCCACGGCAAGGGCACCGGTGCGCTGCGCGCGGGCGTACAGAACTATCTGAAGACGCATCCACGGGTCAAGAGCTTCCGCATCGGCGCGTACGGTGAAGGCGACGCGGGCGTGACGGTCGTTACTTTGAAATGATTCGGGCATTGACGGATCGGGCCGAACGGTGTACCATAGTGTTCGGAGGACTTTCTTATGAATCGTAAGATCTTTTTCATCATACTCGCACTGCTGTGCGTCGCGGGTTCAGTTGTGCTCGTCGTGGTCGGGATCAGAGCCACGTCGCGTCCCGCCGTCATTCCCGGGCTTGAATCGCTCGGCGAAGTAACGCTGGAAGCGTATGAAGTCGGCTGCGGCGAGAACGAGGAGGACGAACCGTACACCATCTACTACCGCTATATCGACCCGAAATACGGTGAAATCGTCTTTGCAAATGCCGTCGGTGATGAGGATTATTATTCATTCCTGTATGATCGCATGCGTGCCGACGCAGCGCAGGAGGGCGAGGTGCCGGAGGTGACGGACGATGTCACAAAGCCCACGACGATCAAACGCTACGTGTACGTTTATCCCGTGGATGGGCATTACGAGGCGGTGTTCGAAGACCGCTATATGGGCCTTTCGGAAGTATCGGATCTTATCGATCCGTCACCCAAAGTCTCCGCGACCTACTATTACATCGTCGCGGGCATTCTGCTGCTTGCGGGCGCATATCTGATGTTCCTTGCTTTTACCGGCAGGCGCACGCCGGAGCATCCGACACGCCCGTCACAGAGCAGACGGTAACGAATCCCAAAAAACAAAAATCTGCCGAGCGATCGGCAGATTTTTCTGTATGCAATTATGCGTTTGCCGTGAAAAGCACGACCGCGGCGAACAAAAACAGCGCGGTGCCGGCGCACATGACGATGTTCAGAACCGTCTTCAGCCGTTCCGTACGTCTGCACATGCGGCATAAAAGCAGATATACGCACGCGCCGAGCGCGGTTCCGAGCGTGTTCATGAGAAGATCGGTCACGTCCGCTGCTCCGATCGCAAGCACGAACTGAAGCGCCTCAAAGAGAAGACTTGCCGCAAAACCCGCAAGGATCGCTGTCCGCGCCTTCATGCCAAGCATACATAGATACAGCCCGAGCGGCATGAACACGAGCGCGTTCAGCACGACCTCCGAAACGTGCGTACCGACCTCTACATCGTAATGGAACGGGATCAGGTTCAGCATACGCGCGCAGGGCAGGTATTTGAGTTCCGCAGCCGTCGACGTTTTCAGCAGAACGATCCACACAAGGATCAGCCCGTAAACGCAAAGCAGTATGATCGTAAAAAACTTGTTTCGCTTGTCCTTCATAATTGTTTCATAAAAAGCCCCGTCATCCTGCGCACAAAAACGCAGGATGACAGGGGAGAACGAATCACAGATCAAGGAACTCCATCGGGAATTCCACGGATGAATCGTACGCGACGATCCATTGCTCGATGTATGCAAGGAGCGTATCGTCGACAGCGAAGCCGGCCGCGACAGCTTGTGTTGTGACAGATGATAAGCTGCTCATTTCATAGCTGACGATCGAGAACGTCACGCAATGCGACGGATCGTCTGTCGTCGGCGCTTCCGAAAGCGCTTTCAGGATCGCGTATGCGCCCGGATGCGCTTCCTTCGGCGTTGCGAACTCCTTCTGATCTTCGTAATTCCAGAGGTTGTAGTATCCATTCACTTCCCGCGTGCCGACGGTGAAATATGTGTATGTAAAGTCACCCTTCGGATGCTCCATCCATTCGACAAGCGCTTTCAGCTCTTTTCGGGCTTTCTCAGCGTTCCGCGCATTGAGATAACCCAGCATCGCCTTCGCCGCGTTCGGCGTCAGCTCGTTGACACGATATGTCATCGTGTAGTTTTCCGCGCCGTAAGAACCGAACAAGGCGATCCTGAGACCCACCGGAGAATTGACAGAGCCATACATCTCGATCATGGAATCGGGTGAATACATCAGCGAAAGCCGTTCCTCATCGGTAAGCTTCTCATAGTCCTCGCGGAACAGCCGCCCGACTTCACGCGCCTCTGCGAGCGTCAGCCCCTGCGCGTAATATGTGATCTGTCCCTTCGGATATGCTGCGACCTTTTCCGTAAATGCCGGGTCATTTTTGCAGATCTTCAGAAACGCTTCCTTAAAGTTGATGAGCGAATAGGAATAGTCAGCAGGCAAATTGACCATCTTTCTGAATAGTCCGCCGTCGTTTACGATGATGCGCTCCATCCCGGTGATGTTGACTTCGTCGCCCTTCTGCTGGTTCTTGCAGTCTTCCTTCGACTGATTCGCGATCAGCGCGTTCGCATCCTTATCGCTGAACGTATGGTGATACAGCACGTAATCCGACCAGGTTTCGCTTCCCGAAATATTGGAGGGGATCAGGATGGTGGATTCGTTGCTGATCCTGAATGACTTGATTTCCTCCGCGTCGATCGGCGTGAGCAGTCTCAGCTTTCCGACCCAGTACGGAACAAAGATGAAGAACGCCGAAAGCGCAAGGCAGAGAACGTACCCGGGCATCGCTTTCACGACCTTTTTCATCTTGCGCGACGAGATCAGCTCGTACAGGCAGTAGAAGATGAAACTGAACAGGATCGAGGTCAGCAGAAGCGGGATCAGGATCTCGCGCGGCATGAAATCATCTTCCCAGCCGTAGCGCAGCCAAATGTTCAGGATCACGGTGATCGTCAATAACTGCGGCATGCCAAACATGACACGCGTGACTGTCTGCAGAACCTTGCTTGCGTACGGGATCTCCGCAAGCTCCGATCTGCGCTTTTTGAACGCAATGCCGCCAAGGACAAGCAGCCCTGCACTGTATACGAGCGACCAGAGCATCGCAAGCGGGTTCGCGTAGTTGATGCCGTAGATCAGCGAATGGAACGGCGTCGCCGCAATGTTGAACTCCGGATTGAAAAACGGCAGGATCATCGAAAACGGCAGGGTAAAGCCGCTGTCCACCTCCGTGAGGATCCAGAATGCGGTGAGGAGGATCCGCGGCAAAAACAGCACCGCAACCGACTGGAAGAACGCCGTAAACCCTCTTCCGCAGAGAGAAAGACCGATCGAGAACGCCGCAACGATCTCGACCGCAGCGATCAGCATGTTGATGAACACGCAGAGGAACAGCAGGTAGTTGATCGGAAGCCTGAACACTGTGCGCAGGATCGCATGCACGACAGCGTAGCTTCCGAGCGCGATGCAAAGCCACAGCAGGATCGCCGCAGTCGTCGTGGCGTAGATCTGCGTGCGGGTCAGCGGGATCGCATGATAGAAGTCACTTTCCGCGCGGCGGTTCAGCCAGCGGTACGCGCCGAACACCATGATCGGCACGAAGACGTACAGCATCGCGAGCATCGGAAGCGCCATCAGACGCGCGTCGAAATGTCCGACCGTCGCCGTGACCGGATCGCGGGTCAGATAGACGGAGAAGAAGACAAGGTTCAGACCGGCAAGGATGAACGTCGCAACAAGACCTTTCCCACGCAGCTGACGGAAGATCTCACGGAAGAATCCGGTATGGATCCATGTTTTTTTCATCTTACTTCACCTCCTGCTTCAGCACTTCGGAGAATTCGTATCCGCGCTGTCCCATTTCATAGACGAAGACCTCTTCGAGCGAAAGCGGAAGAATCTCAAAAAGCACCGGATGCATGGATCTGAGTTTTGCTTCGGTCTCAGCGCGGTCACCGCGCACGATCATCGTGGCGACACTGCCATGTTTTTCATACGATAGCATATCGACGCCTTCGAAGCGCTCCTTGCCGTAGTATTCACTGAACGCGATCTGAACCTTGAAAAGCGAAGTCTTTAAGTGATCGACGTCGCTTTCGAAAATGATGCCGCCCTTATGCAGCAGCGCAAGCTGATCGCACGTGTCCTCAAGCTCTCGAAGACTGTGGCTTGTAACCACCGCAGTCGCTTTACGGTCCATCACCTCGTCGTACAACAGCGTCTTTACAAGGTTGCGCATGACGGGATCGAGCCCGTCGAACGTCTCGTCAAAGAGAATGTAGTCCGCGTTGCACGAAAGAGCGAGGATCGCAGCCGCCTGGCGGCGCATGCCCTTTGAGAACGTATTGAGATACTTGTTCGGGTTCAACGAAAATTCTTTCAGCAGCATTTCAAATCGTTCATGTGAGAACCGCTCGTAAACCGCAGAATAGAGGCTCTCCATGCGGCGAAGATTCGCATGAGGGAGGAAGTACAGCTCGTCGGGCACAAAGACGATCCGGTTCTTGACGGCGGGATTGTCGAACACCTCCTGCTCGTCAATGGTGATCTTGCCCTCCTCGGGACGGTAGATGCCCGCGATCAGGCGTAAAAGCGTGGATTTGCCGGACCCGTTCGAGCCGACCAGTCCGTAGACGCAGCCCTCAGGGATCGTGCAGTTCAGTTTTTGAAGCGCAATGGTATCTTCAAAGCGCTTTGTGACGAATGAAGCCGTGATCATTGTTCGGTCTCCTTTCTTTCGTGAGAAGTATAGACGGACGAGATGACGTTATTGAGCGCGTTCTTGGGAACGCCGCAGTCGCGAAGAACGGCGGCAAGCTCGGCAAATTCGTTGATTCTGAGCTCCGCGGCAGACTGAAGATGCAGGATCGCGTCCTTGGTGAGATATCTGCCGCTTCCGGGTACGGAGTAGCAGAGTCCGCGCCGTTCGATCTCGGCATACGCGCGCTGCAGCGTGTTCGGATTGACGGACAGCTGCTGGGAAAGCTCCCGAACAGACGGCAGCTTTCCGTCCGGTGCGATCTCTCCGGACAGAATCCCGTATTCGAACTGCGCGATCAACTGCTCATAGATCGGCGTGCGGGACAGTTTGTCGATGGTGAACATTGCCTTCTCCTTTCTGTATGAACTGTATTAACACTAATAACACACTTAACACGATCTGTCAACTGATCCGGAGAAGATTTTACTATTCAATGTTCGTTTTACAGTAAGACAATCGAACCGTGCAAAATCTGTCAAAAAAAGCACCGTTTCCGGTGCTTACAGCGTGCCAAAAAGTCTGTATAAAAAATTAACATATGACAAGACACACAAGCGCGTTGTAGACGTGCGCACGAACGTATCGGAGAACGAATTGTCAAATCAATCTGTCAAATTCAGCGACATGCGCGGTGAATTTGACTCCTTACAGGACCCGCTGCCCGATGGTACGCGCGGGAAGCGCGCGATTTACCACTGTAACGGAGTGAAGCGAAGTGGTGCATCTATAATCCATAGGCGGGACCTGCAAGCCAGTCTGTTTAAAAAGCAGTTTTTCAAAAGACTGAAAGCACCGTTTCCGGTGCTTATACATGTTCTTCTAAAAAAACGTCAAGCTCTGCGAGGGTCGGGGAGCCTCTGCCGCTCGGTTTGGATACGCAGATCGCGGCTGCGGCGTTCGCCATCCGAAGCGCTTCCCCGTCGGAACAGCCCGAAAGGATCGCAGCGATAAACGCCCCGTCGAAGGTGTCGCCCGCGCCGACGGTATCGGCAACGGAGACAGGGAAGGCGGGGGAATGCAGATGTGAATCTCTGCGATACAGGTCCGCGCCCTGATCGCCGCTTCGTGTGATGACGGCGGCGCCGTGTTCGGAAAGCTTCCTTGCCGCGAGCACGGCGTCGTGTTCGTTCGCAAGCATCGGGATCTCGTCGACCGCCGATCCTAAAACATAATCCGCGGCGTCCTTTGCGGCGTGCAGATTTTCAAAGAACGTCGGACTTTTCAGCGCTTCGACACGCACGTTGATATCAAAGGAAACGGGAACGCCCGCGGCTTTGCATCGGCGCATGAGGGCAAGCTGCGTCGACGCGGCGGGCTCCTCGCGCAGCATCATTCCGCTGACATGCAGCCAACAGATGCGTTCCGTAATATTATCGGGAATCTGATCGGGTACGATCGCATGCTGCGAACCGAGATGCGCGGGGCAGGCGAACGCGGTGCGGTCGTTCTGCTCGTTCAGCACCAGCAGCACGAGCTGTGTGGGCTTGTCCTCGTCCATGCGCAGGAGCGACGTATCGACCCCTTCGCACTCGAGCCCGTTTTTCAGCATATGTCCGTAAGCGTCGTTCCCGCAGGTCCCGCAGAACATAACAGGCACGCCGAGCCGCGCGATCGCGCAGGCGGTATTCGCGGAGCTGCCGCCCTCCGCGGGACGAACGTCCGAGGAGAGATACGACTTGGGATCGCCGGCTTTCGCTTTCAGCGCGTCGGCGTAGGGGATGATCAGATCGGCACAAATATCGCCGAGACAGAGTACGGGCTTCATACATGACCTCCTTTGCATGCAGCTTCCACACGGTCGATCGTGACGGCGGCGCTGAAGCCCGGAATTGCTTCTGCAATCGCCATTTCAATCCGTTCCGCAAGATCGTTGTCCGAACCTTTAAACGAGTACGGTACAGCAACATCGAACAGCATCGTTTTCACTTGCGGACCGCTCGTGACGCGGAAATCGTGGATCGAGAGGGAAGCATCAATGTCCGATACGATCGCCGCCGCCTGTTCACAAAGCTTAGCGGTCTGCGGGTCATCGGTGATGATCGGATCCATATGGATCGTCGCGCTGCAATGGAATTGTTCGGAAAGATACCGCTCGGCGTTGTCGATGACCTCATGTACGTCGCAGATATCGGCGGTGGCAGGAACCTCCGCGTGCAGTGAAACAAACACGCGTCCCGGACCGTAATCATGCACGATTACGTCATGCACACCTCCGATCCCTTCAAAGGAAAGCGTCGCCTGTTCGATCGCTTCCACGAACGCGGGATCGGGACGCTTGCCCAAAAGCGGCGCAGTCGTTTCACGAATGGATTTCACGCCTGTATAAAGGATAAACAGCGCGACGAGGATACCGCTCCACGCATCGGGTCGGACCCAATCAGGCAGGGAGAAAAAGTGTGTAATCAGCGCGGACGCGAGGACCGTGAACGTCGCAACGGTGTCAGAAAGGCTGTCAAACGCAACAGCCTTCATCGCGGGGGATTCGAATCGTTTCGCAAGCGCGCGGTTATAATAAAACATGTAGAGCTTCACGAGGATGGAAATGCTCATAACACAGACAGACGGCCAGAAATGCGAAGCATACGCAGGCTCACCGCCGCGGACTACGATCTCTAACGCGTTCCGAAGCAGCGACCATCCCATCAGGATGATTGCGACAGAAACGAACGTGCCGGCAAGGTATTCAAACCGTCCATGTCCGTACGGATGATCGCGGTCCGGCTTTTTGGAAGCGATCCGGAAGCCGAACAACGAAATAACGGAGGAGCCGGCATCGCCGAGATTGTTGAAAGCATCCGTCTGCAGGGAGACAGCGTGTGCAAGCAGACCGAATATGAGCTTGAACGTAAACAGAATCAAATTCAGAAAGATTCCGAAACAGCCCGAAAGCACGCCATACGCGCTGCGCACACGTTCCGGCGGATCGGAATCTTTTTCTCGGATGAACAATTTTGCAAGCAGTCGAACCATATGCACCTCTATTTTGTAATTATAGCATAAATAGCCGCAGAAAACAAATACAAAAAAACACTTTTCACAGCGACGTCCGTATGCTATACTGTATGCAGAAAACAAGGAGGTAATCATATGGCAACAGTATTCGGATCGCTTTGGATCCCATGCCTTGTCCTGAGCATCTTAGGGATCGCATTCCTCATAGGCGAGCTGTTTCTTCCCGGCTTCGGCGTTGCGGGAATCTGCGGCGTTATGTGCCTGATCGCCGTATGCGTCATGCAGTTCATGAGTGCATCGCCGCTTGTCGCGACGCTCGTCACGATCGTACTCGCTCTCGTTCTTGTCGTTATGGTGATCCTGTTTATGCGCTCAATGAAAAACGGAATGCTGTTCCGCTCGCCGATCGTGCTGAAGGATCAGATCGAATCCGAAGCAGTCAACCTTTCGGATTCTAAGCCGGAAACGCTGATCGGTAAGGCGGGTATCGCCTTAACGCCCCTTCGTCCGAGCGGAATCGCTTTGATCGACGGCAAGCGCTATTCGGTAGAAACGCAGGCGACCTTTACAGAAAAGGACAGCGTGGTCACGGTCATCGCTGTCGACGGACCCAAGATCACCGTACGATGAAGTATTGTAAACAATGCGGCGTGCTTTATACGACGGACGTTTGTCCGAAGTGCGGTGTCGTCGTGCCGGACGACAAATCTTCCGCAGCCCCCGCGGAACCGAAAACCGTCCGAAAGCAATGGTTCGCGCTTATGATCGCAATTCCTGCAGCGATTCTGCTCATTATGGGCGTTTTGTACATATTAAGACAAAGAACATTATAACAGGAGGAACTTATGGAAACTTTCATTCCCTGGATTATCGGCGCAGCAGTCGTCATCTTTCTGATCATCTTCTTCTCGTTCGTACCGCTCGGGCTGTGGATCTCTGCGGCGGCAAGCGGAGTCAAGATCGGTCTCTTCGACCTCATCGGCATGCGCATCCGTAAGGTCAACGCCGCGGACATCGTAAACCCCATGATCAAGGCAACCAAGGCCGGCTTGAAGATCCCGATGAATAAGCTCGAGGCGCATTACCTTGCAAAGGGCGGCAAATCGAACGGCAAGGCGAGTGTGAACCGTGTGGTCGATTCGCTGATCGCTGCGCAGCGTGCAGGTATTCCGCTTGATTTCGAACGTTCCTGTGCGATCGACCTTGCAGGCCGTGATGTGCTGAACGCCGTTCAGATGAGCGTCAACCCGAAGGTCATTGAAACCCCGATCATTGCAGCGGTCGCTATGGACGGTATCGAGCTTCGCGCAAAGGCAAAGGTCACGGTCCGCGCAAACATCGACCGTCTTGTCGGCGGCGCAGGTGAGGAAACCATCATCGCGCGTGTCGGCGAGGGCATTGTCACCACTGTCGGTTCCGCAAAGAGCCACAAGGAAGTCCTTGAGAACCCGGATACCATTTCCCGCACCGTTCTTGCGAAGGGTCTTGACGCAGGCACCGCGTTTGAAATTCTCTCTATCGACATCGCAGACGTTGATGTCGGCAGAAACGTAGGCGCACAACTGCAGATCGACCAGGCGGAAGCTGATAAGCGCATTGCGCAGGCAAAGGCAGAGGAACGCCGCGCCATGGCAGTCGCGCAGGAGCAGGAAAACATCGCGGAAGTCCAGCGCATGCGTGCCCGCGTAATCGAAGCGGAAGCAGAGGTCCCGCAGGCGATCTCCGCAGCGCTGCGTGACGGCAAACTCGGTGTACTGGATTACTACAACATGAAAAACGTTATGTCCGACACCGAGATGCGTACCGCCATCGGCAAATCGGCAGCACCCGCAACGGACAAGAAAGGAAACTAAACCATGCCTTTCTTCCTTGTTTTGCCGTTCATCGTGATCGGTATCGTGATCGCGGCTGTGAGGAAAACGGCGGAACAGAACAGGCGTGCGGAGGCGAAGCGGCGCGCGAGGGAAGCACAGGCAGCAAATGAGCCTGTACCGCAAAGCAGACCTTATACGCCGGTAAAACCTTCCGTACAGGTCCCTGTACGTGAAGCGTCTCCCACGCCGAGAACGACGCCGACCGTAAATCCTGCGAGAACCGCGCAGAGCGTGAGGACGTCAGCGACGCATCCGCATCATGAGGATTGCGCCTTGCGTCCGGATTCGAAAACTGCGTCGACGCCGCCGTGGCAGCATCCGCACCATGACGATTGCGCATTGGATTCCGACACGGCTTCAAAGCCCGAAGCGTACGCCGTACAAAGGCACGGTTCCGCACTTCAGAATGACGGGGCAGATCTGGAGCTGACGCCGGAAAACATCCTGCGCGGTGTCATCTTTTCCGAAGTTTTCGGAAGGCCGAAAGCATTGCGATAATCCGTGCGAAAAAGAAGCATTGCAGAACTTTCCATACAAATCAGCGTATTGACCGTGCTCGTTATCCTGTACGGTCTTTCGCTGTTGCAGAGACCGCCCGTCTATATCGAGACCGTGGCGGTCTCTGCCGTCCTCGTGCTGCTATTCGGCACAGGATGTGTAAGACTCATTCCGACGCTCATGTCGATGCTGACGGGAGAGGAACCGCACATGAAGCGGGAAGGCGATCGAACCTTCCGCCGCTGCGGCACGCGTGAGCTTATGAAGCTGTTTCTGATCGTGCTCGCCGTGCGGCTTTTGGAATTCCCGCTAACCTACGTCGTACGTTATGCACTGTTCGGATTTACGGGGACCTTCTTCGAAGTCCAACGAATCTGGCTCGATTTTTATCATCCGGAAACCGCGTTTCCGCTGTATGGGTATCTCAGCAACATCTTCTGGATCATCACAGTTAACTTCAACCACGCGCGATTCATCGGCTCGTACCTGTTCACCGCGCTTTCTGTTGTCGCGCTCTATTATCTTGTTCAGCTTGATTTTGACCGTCGTGTTGCACGTCGAACCATTCGCTATTTTCTGCTGATGCCGTATGCGCTGACACTGATGGGGACGGTACCGGACGGACTGTTTCTGCTGTTTTCCGTGCTGACACTCCTCTTTTTACGTAAGAACAAGTTCCCTCTTGCAAACTTGTTTGCGTTTCTTGCCGTGCTTACGCACGCACTCGGCGTACTGTTGTTTTTCCCGATCATCGCAAGCTATGTATCCTATTTATACGGCAACACACGCAATAATCGGGCGGTCGAGAAGGGCTATATTGCCCGACAAATCCTAAATACGCTCTCGATGCTGCTGATCCCGATTGGCATTGGTCTTGTTATGCTGTACAGCAGGTTTTATTTCGGCGATGGAATGTGGCTTTATCAATTCGCGCTCGGTGGAACGGGCTCCGATTCTGTCACACTGTTCAAATGGTTGGATGCGGGTTTCTCGCTTTTACGGACAGTCGGTGGGAACAGTACGGCCATCTATTTCGGAACGCACCTTGCGCAGCTTGTCTATATCTTATTCGCGCTTCTCATGCTCCTGTTTGCGGGTAAAACGATTCCGTCGTCGTTTACACTGCTGATGGCGGTCACGATTCCAGCAATCGCTTTGACCGGACATGTTTCGGATGCTGCCCGTGTCATAACAATGACCGCTCCGTTTGTGATTACATTTGCTGCACGCGTAAAAAATCGATTAGTCGATGCAATCATCACACTTATACTTCTGGCAAGCTGGATCGCTTACTTCTTCGCGTTTATCGCGGGCTTTACGGGAGGTGGCTTATGAGCCTTATAAAGCTGTATCTGATGTTTCTGAAGATCGGATCGCTGATGATCGGAGGCGGATACTCCATGCTGCCGCTGCTCATTCGCGAACTGATCGAGCGCCATCAGATCATCACGGAGGACGAACTGACCGACTATATGGCGGTCGCGCAGTGTACGCCCGGCGTGATCGCGATCAACACAGCCACGTTCGTGGGCTATAAGGTCCGCCGTGTCGTCGGCGCGATCGTCGCGTCGCTCGGCGTCATTACGGTTCCGATGATCCTCATTGCGCTGATCGCGGCGGTGCTGAAACCGCTGATGGAGTACGAGATCGTCGCGCATATCTTTGCAGGCGTCCGCCTTGCCGTGTGTGCGCTCATCACCGCGTCCGTCTTCAAATTGTTCAAAAAATCTGTGACCAATGCGACGACTTTCGCACTGTTTCTGATGGCGTTACTGTTCGTCACGGTTGGCGGTGTTTCACCTGTATTCGTCGTGCTCGGCGCGGGGATCGTCGGGTTAGCTTGGGGAGGGCTCAAAAAATGCTGACCTTCCTTTATAAGCTGCTGCTTCTTTTTTTCGAATTTTTCAAAACGGGTCTGTTTGCCGTCGGCGGGGGACTGGCTACCGTGCCGTTTATCCGCGATATGGGCGCAGCGTACGGATGGATCACGGAAGCGGAGATCGCCAACATCATCGCGATCGCGGAATCCACTCCGGGACCGATCGGCGTCAACGCGGCGACATACGTGGGCTTCCTTGTAGCGGGCGTTCCCGGCGCGATCCTTGCGACGCTCGGACTTGTGACTCCGTCCGTCATCATCATCATTCTCGTCGCAAAGGCGATCAAAAAGTATTCCGATTCGTATATGGTCCAGAGCCTGTTCAAAGCCCTGCGTCCCGCGGCGATCGGGCTCATCACGGCGGCGGGCTTTTCGCTCCTTCTTACGTCGCTCGGCGTAAGAGCGAACTTTACGCGCTTTACGTTTTCGGTAAGTTGGTATTCGCTCTTAAAGCTCGGCATCTACGGCGTGTTCACATTCTTCGCGTTCTGGAAGAAGACCGCAA
>CAMNHT010000013.1 GCA_946539625.1 uncultured Clostridia bacterium
AGATCCGCAAGGCGATGAACGAGGTCTATACGATCCTCGGCGAGATCCCGCCGGCACAGTTCGAGCGGAAGTTCCTGATTGAATACGTCGACGAAAACGACCTTGCCGCCTATGAACCGGTCGAGCAGAGTATTACGCAGACGTACCTGAAGGCAAAGGCAAAGGGCACGGAGCGCCGCGTTCGCAAGGTCGTTTCCGAAAACTCCATTTCGTATTTCTATTGTGAGAAGCGACCGATCTCGCCGATCGAGCGCATTGAAAACGAACGGCTGCTTTCGCAGAAGGATTATCTCCGAAAGACAGAGGAGGTCGATCCGGCATTCGGTTCCGTCAGTAAGCGCCGCTTCTGCTTCCGCTTTGAAGGGCATTATTGCACTGTCGATACGTATCCGACCAATGCCGATACCGCGATCCTGGACGTACAGCTCAACGACAAGGATGAAGAAATCGAGCTCCCGCCGGAGATCCGCGTGATCAGGGAGGTCACGGGGGACGTCAATTATCAGGGACACATGATTTCCAAACGGCTTGCACAGCTCCTTTGACAGACATATTGAGCCATATAAACAACGACCCGCCGGGTGATCCGACGGGTCGAACGTTGTTGTTTTGGACCTTCGTAAGAGAGGTTCTTCTATGATGCGGAAATCACTCCTCCGTGGGAGGGACGGGCGCTTCCGCAGGTTGCGGTACGGCGGATTCCTGCGCGGCTTTTGCAGCACTCTGCGCTTTAGCCGCGTCCTGCATCGCTTCCTGCTGCTTCTGAAGCGCAAGCTCCGCGTCACGCTGAGCAGCTTCCGCGCGGGCTTTGGCTCTTGCTTCCTGCTTTTCCGCTTCGACACGCGCTTTTTCTGCTTTTTCAAGGCCGAAGATGCGCGCATTGATGGACTGAAGCTCCTCAATATAGTCGGGAATGCCGAGTGCGATCGCTTTCTTCGCTTTGTTTGTCAGGGACTTGATCCAAAGCGCCGCGATCACGCATGCGACGATCAGAAGAGCGGCGGGGATAAGGTTCAGCACCCACGAGCCGGGCTCTTTGCTCAGGCATCCGATCAGATACCCGACCAGAGCGATCACGACGCCGCAGACGATGATGATCCAGTTGTTTCTGTTGATCTTATCGAGTTTCACAAAGGTATCGACCTGTGTACGCGTCGATTCCGGCATAGCTTTCAGAAAGCCCTTTTTTCGTTCTTTGGTCTGCAGAATTTGGTCTTTCAGTTCCATAATACTCGCCTCCCGATCAGAAATATATGATTTACATCATTATTATAGCGGAAGGATCCCAACGTGTCAAAGGGTTTCTGACCTTTTTCACCGTTATTCGGCAACGGACTTCAGAAGCTGTTCGAGCGCTGCAATCCGGAGACACAGGCAGAAGACGTTGATCGCTTCGGTAAGCTCCTCAACGGGCGGCAGCGTCGGCGCAATGCGGATGTTGCTGTCAAACGGGTCCTGTCCGTACGGATAGGTCGCGCCGGCGGGCGTCATCGTGACGCCGGCTTCCTTCACAAGCTGCAGCGCGCGCTTCGCGGTCTGCGGCATGGCATATAAGCTCACGAAATAGCCGCCCTTAGGACGGTTGTAGCGGCCGATCCCGCGGGAGACGATCTCACGGTCAAGCGCGTCGCAGACGGCGTCGAACCGCGGCTTCAGGATCGCTGCGTGCTTTTTCATCAGCGCAAGCGTCGTCGGCTTGTCCTTTAAGAAGCGCACATGGCGGAGCTGGTTGACTTTGTCAAAGCTGATGATCTGCACGCCGAGCGTCTTCATAAAATATGCGATGTTCGCTTCGCTTGCGCACATGCACGAGATGCCGGCACCCGGGAAGGTGACCTTCGAGGTTGACGCAAACTCATAGACCATGTCTGCATTGCCGTATTCGGCGCAGAGCTTCAGAATATCCGGGAACGGAACGTAATCTCCGTCGAATTCGTGGATGCAGTACGCATTGTCCCACATCAAGGCAAAGTCCGGTGCGGCGGGCTTCATGGAAGCGAGCGCGTGGATGACGCGGTTTGAATAGATAATGCCGTCAGGGTTCGAATACTTCGGTACGCACCAGATGCCGAGCACGGTCGGATCCTTGATCCACTGCAGCACGGCGTCCATGTCGGGACCTTCGTCGGTCATGGCGATCGGGATCAGCTCCATGCCGAAGAACTCCGTGATGCGGAAATGCCGGTCATAGCCGGGCGCGGGGCAGAGGAAACGTACCTTGCCGCGCTTGGACCACGGCTCGGGACTGTGCAATAATCCGTGCGTGAACGCCGTAGAGATCAGATTGTACATCAGCTGCAGCGAAGCGCTGCCGCCGACGATGACCTCGGAGGGCTTTACGTCAAGCAGCTCGCCGAACAGCTTTCTTGCGGCGGGAATTCCGGCAAGATTGCCGTAATTGCACACGTCGAGCGCATCGTCATAGCAGTCCGCACGATCGGAAAGCACCCGGAGCATATCGTTTGAAAGATCGAGCTGTGCCTTTCCGGGCTTGCCGCGCGACATGTCGAGCTTTAATCCTTTTGCCTTGATTTCCTCATAGGCTTTACAAACGGTTTGGAGCTCCGTTTCCAGAGCAGCTTTGTCCAACTGAGAATACGGGATCATAAACGTCTCCTTTCGACTTCTTATAATCCGATTATAACATGAACGGCAGGAAAGTCAAATGATATAAAAACGCAGGCTTACCGACAGGCCCATCATGCTGTATGAAATCGGGAACAACGTCTGGTCGATTGACGGACCGCTTAGCGCGTGATATACTGTCTTGAAATTGACTGAGGGGGTATCTTTCATGAAAACATTGAAAACGCTGCAAACACTTGCAAAAATCGGCAGAATTCTCAGCACGGTCGCCTTTGTCCTTTGCATTGTCGGCGGGATCGGCTGCATTCTCGGCATCATCAGTCTTGCGATCATTCCGGAGGGATTTAAAATCGGGAACGTGACGATCCAAGGGCTTATCAGCAAGGAGGCAGAAGTCAGCATGGCGACCTGCTATGCGGCGATGTCAGTCGGCGTTATTGCCTGCGTGTGCGAAGCCGTGCTCGCAAAGTTCGCGGAGCGCTATTTCAAAAACGAATTGCAGGCGGGTACGCCGTTCACCTTCGACGGGGCAAAGGAACTGATGCGGCTCGGCATCCTTGCGATCTGCATTCCGGTCGGCGCGTCGATCCTGATGGGGATCACGTACGGCATCTTCAAGCTCGTTGCAAAGGACGTCTCGGAACTCAACCTGCATAACGGCGCATCGGTCGGTCTCGGCGTTATGATGATCGTCGGAAGTCTCCTGTGCAGACACGGCGCAGAGGTCTCCGAGAATAAGGAAGCATAACAAAAAAACAGGCAAAAAGGACGGCGAACCGTCCTTTTTTATTTACTCGTCTTTCAGCTTTTCTTCCAAAAGCCGTGCGGCGGACTGCACAAAACCCATGCAGGGACGCGAGTGATAGAACTTCGCGTCGCGCGGGGTGGGAGAGGGATCATTCTGCTCATTTTCGTGCAGCGACAGAAGCTCGCGGCAGATGATCGAGCCGTTTTCCTCACGGAACGCGTTCGCAAGCGCCTGTACGTTTTCATAGTGCGCTTTCTTTGCTTCCGGATCCTTGAGATCGTCGTAGCCTTTCAAAAGTCCGTAGACCATCATCATGCCGGACACCGCGCCGCAAACTTCGCGAAGACGGCCGATGCCGCCGCCGAAGGAGGAGGCAAGCCGTGCGGCTGTCTTTTCATCCATACCGATCTCGTCATGGAATGCCATCACGACCGCCTGCGCGCAGTTTGCGCCGTCCGTGAAATACCGCAATGCTTTTTCTTCGTGTGTCATAGCGTTTCGATTTTTACAGTCATGTCGTTCAGCCAGTCGCCCTCATACAGCTCGATGAGACCCGCGTCGCATGCGGCGGCAAGCTTCGGGTTGATCGGGATGCGGCAGACGGTGTCGATGCCGTTTTCCTTCGCGACCTTCTCGATGTGGCTGTCGCCGAACAGATAATGACGACTGCCGCAGTCGGGGCATTCGAAATAGCTGTAGTTTTCGACGACGCCGAGCACGGGGATGTTCATCATGTTCGCCATGTTGACCGCCTTCTGCACGACCATGCCGACAAGCTCCTGCGGAGAGGTGACGACAACGACGCCGTCGATCGGCAGGGACTGGAACACGGTGAGAGGTACGTCGCCCGTTCCCGGCGGCATGTCGATGAACATGATATCGACGTCCTTCCAGATGACGTCGGTCCAGAACTGCTTGACGGTTCCGGCAATGACCGGTCCGCGCCAGACGACGGGATCGGTCTCGTTCTCGAGCAGCAGGTTGATGGACATCATATCGACGCCGAACTTCGAGGCGACGGGGAAGATGCCGATATCGCTGCCGGTTGCTTTCTCGTGAACGCCGAACGCGTTCGGGATCGAGGGACCCGTGATGTCCGCGTCGAGGATCGCAACGTGATCGCCGTTGCGCATTGCGTTGACAGCGAGCAGCGACGTGACCAGCGATTTGCCGACGCCGCCCTTGCCGGACAGTACGGCAATCACCTTTTTTACCGAGGAGTAATTGTTCAGCTTTGCGCGAAAATCGTTTTCTTCCGTGCGTTCCGAGCAGTTCTGCCCGCAGCTGCTGCAGTCATGGGTGCATTCGCTCATGGAATGAGTTCCTTTCCGGCGCATCGGAGACAGCGCCATTCAACATACTATAACGGAGCGCTTCGGCGCTCCGCCTCAATCTCATTATACCCGACTTTCCCGGAAAGTCAATCCAAAAGATAGGACAGCGCCTCGCCGATCTTTTCATGCACGCAAAGCGTGGCTTCGCGGTCTCTGGGTGTTGCGGAGAGATTGATTACGATCAGGGTATCGCCGCGAAAATAGTCGATGAGACCCGCCGCCGGATACACCGCAAGCGATGTTCCGCCGACGATCATGGTGTCCGCCTCGCGGATGCTTTTGATCGCGTCGGTCACGACCGAGTTGTCGAGTCCTTCGCCGTACAGCACGACGTCCGGCTTGATGATCCCGCCGCATTCGCAGGTCGGCACGCCCTTCATTTGCATGATCTGCGCAAGCGAATAGAAGCGGCGGCACTTCGTACAATGGTTCCGGTAGACGCTCCCGTGCAGCTCGCAGACGTGCCTGCTTCCCGCCGCCTGATGCAGACCGTCGATGTTCTGCGTCACGACCGCGTTCAGCTTTCCCATTTTCTCAAGCCTTGCGAGTGCCTTATGCGCATTGTTCGGCTTTGCGTCGGGATAGATCAGGAATTTCTTGTAATAATCGTAAAAGATCTCAGGATAGCCCTCGAAAAAGTCGATCGAAAGCAGCGTTTCCGGCGGTACGCCGTAAGCTCTGACCGCTTTGAAGACGCCGTCGCTCGAACGAAAATCCGGGATCCCGCTTTCGGTGCTCAGTCCCGCGCCGCCGAGGAAAACGATTTTCTTTGCACGGTCAATGTATTCACGAAGCGTATTCATGTATGATTCCTCCAAAATCGTTGAAATGATGATAATTGTCTGCTATACTGTCGACATGATGGAAAGAAGACCGTGGTTCCATACGCGTCCGATGGCGGGCGCAGCGCTCGGTGCGATCCTTGCGGCGATCCTCGGATCGCTTGCGCCGGATCGGGTCCTTTTGATCGCCTGCGCGGTTTTGGTCCCCGTTTCGGCGTTTCTGCTGCACAGAAGAAGCGCGTTCTTTCTGCTGCCGCTTGCCGCGTTCGCCGTGCTCGTACGGATCGTGCTCTTACCGACGGAGATGCCGGACGGACCGGTCACATCCTTCATTACCAATTTAAGAAGCAGTCTTCTTGCCAACGCGGACGCGCTGTTTCGCGACAAAGCCGCTGCGGCGCGGGGGATCCTGCTCGGCGACCGTACCGCAATGACAGCTGTCGAATACGCCGGCTATGCGCAAAGCGGGCTTCTGCATCTGTTTGCGGTCTCCGGTCTGCACGTCACGATTCTTGTCGGTATGATCGGACGGTTCATCCACACGGAAAACAAGCTGCTGTCATTCGGCGTGCTGTCGCTGTTGCTGATATTTCTCTGCGCCGTTACCGGATTTACCGCGTCCGTTCTGCGCGCGGCGTTTACGCTGATCGCGCTGAAGCTGTCCGAGCTGTGCGAGCGCAAGGCGGATATGCCGTCCGTGCTCTGCTTTGCGTTTGCCATGACGCTTCTTTGCGAACCGTTCGCATACGAAACGGTCGGGTTTCAGCTTTCCTTTTCGGCGATGACCGGCATGGTGCTGTTTGCGGGGAAATGGAGGAGATCGCTTCCGAAGCTGCTTCGTGGCTCGCTGATCGTTCGCGCGCTGCTCGGCGCAGCGACCGCCATGCTCGGCATGCTGCCGCTTACCGCATACTATTTTCAATCGCTTGCGTGGATTTCGATCCCGCTTTCGATTATGCTGATTCCCGCAATGCCGATTCTGCTGCTGTTCGGCTTTCTGTCCGTCCTTTTGTATGGGCTTCTGCCGCACGTCGCCGTCATTCTGTCCTATCCCGCGTACGGCGCGATCAAGCTGATCGCGATCGTCGCGCAGAACCTGGACGTACCGGCTTTGCGCCTGCCTGCGCCGCATCCCGCGGCGATCGTTCTGTACTATGCGGCGCTTCTTTTGTGCTCGCCGCTGCTGCTCAAAAACCGAAAGCGTCCGCCGTGGATCGGACTTGGACTTTTGACAGCTTCGATCATGCTGTGGTTTTTGATATAAAAAGACGGGCAGATGATGCATCTGCCCGTTGCCTTTTATTTACGCAGGAAAGCGGGAATGTCCAGCTTGTTTGCGGGACGCTCGCCGTAGTCCCGACGAACGCCTGCGGAAGGATCGCGATACAGCGGCTCGGCGGGTTTCCGTTCGGGTTCGGGCTCCGGCTCCTGTGCCGGTTCGGGATCCGCATAGGGACGCGCGGAGAATGCGTTCTGTACGGAAGCGGGACCGGGCTGCGGCGCAGCGCCGCCGAACATACGGGGTTCCGCAAAGCTGCGTCTTGCAGGCGTGCCGCCCATTCTGAGATCGCTCGTTTCCGGTTCCGCGCGGTCGAAGCCGGTCGCGATAACGGTGATGCGGAGCGTGTCGCCCATGCTCTCGTCGATGTCCGCACCGAAGATAATGTTCGCTTCGGGATCGGCGTTCTCCGCAATAATCTCGGCAGCCTCGTTGACTTCGAGCAGCGACAGATCGCTGCCGCCCGTGATGTTCATCAGGATGCCTTTTGCTCCCTTGATGGAGGTTTCGAGAAGCGGACTTTCGACCGCCTGCCGCGCGGCTTCGCTTGCGCGCTTTTCGCCGACGGCGGAACCGATACCCATGTGTGCCATGCCCTTTTCCTTCATGATCGTCTTGACGTCCGCAAAGTCAAGGTTGATCATTGCCGGCACCGCGATCAGATCGGAAATGCCCTGGATGCCCTGACGGAGCACGTCATCCGCAACGCGCAGCGCGTCGGGAAGACTGGATTTGCCGACCAGTGAAATGAGCTTGTCGTTCGGGATCGTGATGAGCGTATCGACGGCGGGTTTGAGCGTTTCGATGCCCTGTTCCGCATTGCGCATGCGTACGCGGCCTTCGAATGTGAACGGCTTGGTCACAACGCCGACAGTCAGGATGCCGAGCTCTTTTGCACATTCCGCGATGACCGCGGCTGCTCCGGTGCCCGTGCCGCCGCCCATACCGGCGGTGATGAAGATCATGTCGCTTCCCTTGAGTACTTCAAGGATCGCGTCGCGGCTTTCTTCCGCCGCCTTGCGGCCGATTTCGGGGTCCGCGCCTGCGCCGAGACCTTTGGTCAGCTTTTCGCCGATCTGGATCTTTTTCTGCCCGGCATTCAGCGCCAGCGCCTGCTTATCGGTGTTGACGGCGATAAATTCCACGCCCTGCAGACCGTACTGGACCATGCGGTTGATCGCGTTGCAGCCCGCGCCGCCGACGCCGACGACCCGGATCTGAGCAAAGTTGGTGCTTTCTACATTGGTTTCAAACATGGATGGTGGTTCCCCCTTTGTTTATTTCGTGAAGAAATCCTTCAATTTTTGCAGGAATGATTTTTCATCCGGCTTCTGCTCAACCGGACGGTCTTCAGCGCGGTTTGCGCGAAGGACAAAGTTCAGAGCGCCGAACGCGCTGCAGTAGTTGGGCGAGGAGAGCCGCGGCGTCCACGGCATGTCCCGCTTGATCGGAAAGCCCAGCGCTTTCTTGAGAAAGTCGAGCGATCCGCGCATCATCAAAAGCCCGCCGCCGGAAAGATACACGATCGGGCGTGTTTCCAGATTGACCTGCATTCGGTCAAGCTCCTCGCGGATATGATCCGCAAGGTCGTTCGCGCGCGCCTCGATGATGTAGGCGATCGTGCTGTTCTCTACGCGCTTCGTTGCGGTCTCGGAACGGAGGATCTCCGTCTTGTCTCCGTAATCAAGAGAGAAGACGAACCGCCGCTTCGCCTGCTCCGCGGACTGCAGCGTGACGTCCAGACCGAACGAAAGGTCCGAAGCGAACTGGTAGCCGCCCATCGGAATCGAAACGATGCCGGTCAGCGCGGCGTTTTCGATCACACAGATGTCCGTCTGCCGATAGCCGACGTCGATCAGCACGGCGGGGCGGACGCGCTCTTCCTCGGGAATCAGCATCGTTGCTTCACCCAAAGCGGCGCTGACGCACATTGAGATCTCGATTCCGAGATCGTCCAACGCGTTCTGGATCGTTTCGATGTAATCCTCGCGTACGAACATATGCGCAATGAGCCCCGAGATCTCCTCGGTCATCACACCTTGCGGCAGCTCCGAGGACGACACGCCGTCGACAAGGAAGAAGACGGGGGTGCTGTGCATCAGCACATGTCCCGGAGGCGTTTCGATCTTCCGGAAGGAGAGCTCGATCAGCCGGTCGACGTCTGTCGGATCGACGACTCGCGGGTGCTCGCCGAGCGTAAGCGTCATGTCCGAAAGCACGAGCTTCGAGAACGTGACCGGGACCGTCAGCGCGATATCGCGGATGCGCGTACGAGATTCCTGCTCCGCCTTCTGGATCGCATCGACAATGGCGTCCCTGAGACTCTGCTTGTCCGGGAAGGTATCTTCAAGATACCCGTCGCACGCAGAAACACCGGCACCGTGCACGACGATGCCGCCTTTATCCAAAACGCTGCCCGAAAGACATACCACCTTCGAACTGCCGATGTCCAGTATCGCAGCAGGCTTCATACCATTCCTCCGCAAAGATAACTATATTATAGCAAAGGATTTCTGAAGTCGCAACATTTTTTCCGTCGGATTCTTGATCGTTTTGAAAATTTTAACATGCAAATGTGTCAGAATTGTATTATTTTTAAGTACAATCGGCAGTTTATATAAGGAAATAACTTGTTTTCCGCATGAAAAAAAGATAGAATAACGGCATGTGGGCATTGGATGTTGATCTGGATTTTTTCTTAAGCGACTGCTGTCCGCTTGCGCCGAAGGGGGAACGCCCCTCCGAAACATGTGCAAGTCCGTGGACGGAAGACGCCGTGACCGCTTTTTTGGAGAACGGTCTCGGACTTGATGCACGCCGTCCGATCCCCGGACGCATCACCGAAACGCACGACGGCGCGCTTACGTTCTGGAGGGATCGCATGGATGCGGGAAGCTTAACACGCCCGTTTTCGGTCGTGCACGTTGACGCGCACGCGGACCTCGGCATCGGAAAGCCCGGTCCGGGATTCGTGCTGAATAACGTGCTCGGCATCCCGCCGCAGGAGCGGGACGGCTTTTCGCGCTACTACGCGCAAAAACAGCTCGATGAAGCAAACTATCTGCTGTTCGCGCTCGCGTTCCGCTGGATCGACGCGCTGACGCTTGTGCGCGATCCGTTTTCAAGACCGGATCTGCCGCATTTTTGCGAACGCGACGGGGAGGCGTACCGTCCGATCCGCTTGCAGTCGTTCATTTCGATGCTGTTTGAAAATCGCTACGGCACGGAGCCGGAGATTCCGCTGACCGTTTATAACGATCCTGCCGCCGTCTGTATCCGTGAGCCGTTTGCCTGCATGAACCTTGCGCTTTCGCCGCGCTACGCACCGAAGACCGCGGACGCGCTCGTACCGATCATAGCGCGATATATGACGCTTGTATAGGACAAGGATCCGTGTTATAATAAGCAAAACTGATTTGAGGATTTGGAAATGAAATGGCTTGAACTGACGGTCTATACGACCGATGCGGGACTGGACACCGTCTGCGCCGCGCTGAACGGCGCGGGGATCACGGGGCTTTCCATCGAGGAAAGTCATGAAAAGGCGTACGCGTTTTTGCGCGAGGCGGCGATCTTCTGGGACTTTGCGGACATGGACAAGATCGGCACGGACACGCCCTGCGTCAAAGGCTACGTTGCCGACTGCCCGGAGAATCTTCCGATCGTCGAAGCCGCAAAGGCGGCGATCGAGCGGCTCAAAACGCTTGATTTCCCGTTCGATCTCGGCACGCTGCTCGTCACCGTCGTCTCCGTTGACGAAGAGGATTGGGCGAACAACTGGAAAAAGTATTATAAACCGCTTGAGATCGGCAGCCGTCTTCTCGTGCTGCCATCGTGGGAAGAACGCCCCGAAACGGACCGCATCGTCTTAAAACTCGATCCCGGCATGGCGTTCGGGACCGGCGCGCATCACACGACGCGGATGTGCCTGGAATTTCTTGAAAAGACCGTAAAGCCCGGCGACACGATGCTGGATCTCGGCTGCGGAAGCGGCATCCTTTCGATCGCCGCGCGCTTGCTCGGTGCGGTCGATGCAAAGGCGGTGGACATCGACCCGATCGCGGAGTCGATCGCCTATGAGAACGCCGAAATGAACGGGATCGGAAAGGAACACTATACGGTACTGATCGGCAACGTGCTTTCCGATTCGCGCTTACAGAAAAAGATTGCCGGACAGTATCCGGTCGTTGCGGCGAACATCGTCGCAGACGTCATCATCGCGCTTGCACCGATCGCTCGCCCGCTCGTTGCTCCGGGCGGGGTGTTCCTTGTATCCGGCATCATCGACGAGCGCGTCGACGAGGTTGTATCGGCATTGAACGACAGCGGCTTTACCGTTTCGGAACAAGCCCAGGCGGAGGGCTGGAACGCCTTCCTTTGCAGATAACATGCATCGGTTCTTCACGAATGAAATCCAACCGAATACCGCCGTGGTCCGCGGTGATGATGTGAAGCACATCGCAAAGGTCCTGCGCCTTCGCGCGGGCGACGCTGTGCAGCTTTGTGACGGAAGCGGCAGGGAATGCGATGCCGTGATCAAAAACATCGCGCCGGAGGCCGTCACGCTCGACACCGAACCGTGGCGCGAAGCGATAACCGAGCCGCGTGTAAAGGTCACGCTGTTCCAATGCCTGCCGAAGGCGGGTAAAATGGAAACGATCATCCAGAAATGCGTTGAGCTTGGCGCATGCGGTTTTGTGCCCGTGCAGTCCGAACGCTGCGTTGTTGTGCTGAAACCGCCGTACGAGGGGCGCATCGAGCGTTGGCAGCGGGTCAGCGAAGAAGCGGCAAAGCAAAGCCGCCGCGGCGTGATCCCGAAGGTGGAGCTTCCCGTTTCGCTGGACAAGCTTGACTTTTCCGGCTTCGATACGGTTCTCGTCGCATATGAGAATGAGCACACGGTCTCGCTGAAAACAGCGCTTCGCAAAGCCTGCCCGAGCCGCGTCGCAATTGTAATCGGACCGGAGGGCGGTTTCTCGGACGCGGAGATCGATACGCTGAAAAAGAAAGGCGCGATCGCCGTTTCGCTCGGCACGCGCATTTTGCGCACGGAGACCGCCGGCATGGCGATGACGGCGCAGATCCTGTACGAGGTGGAACCGTGAGAGTCGCATTCTATACGCTCGGCTGCAAGGTCAACCATTATGAAACACAGGCGATGGAGGAGCTGTTCCGTTCCGCCGGTCATACCGTCGTGCCGTTCGAGAAAGAAGCCGACGCATATATCGTCAATACCTGTTCGGTCACGCAGATCAGCGACAAGAAATCCCGACAGATCCTTTCGCAGGCGCACCGCAGAAATCCGAATGCGCTGATCGCGGCGGTCGGCTGCTATGCCGAAGTCGCAAAGGAAACGGTTGCCGCGCTTCCGGGCGTTTCGCTCGTGCTTGGAACCGAAGGGAGAAAGGATATCGTTCGACTTGTGGAACAGGCGGCAGCCGGATGTGCCGCGCCCGCGTATCCCGCGCCGTTTGAACGCCGCGCGTTTGAGGAACTTTCGGCGCAGAAGGACAGCCGCACCCGCGCGACGCTGAAGGTGCAGGATGGCTGCGTCAGCTTCTGCAGCTACTGCATCATACCGTTCGCCCGCGGCGCGCTTCGTTCACGCACGCTCGAAAGCGCGAAGCATGAGTTGATGACCCTTGCGGAAAACGGCTACCGCGAGGTCGTCCTGACCGGCATTCAGCTTTCGGCATACGGCGTCGATTTGCCGGACAAGCCGGAGCTGAGTGATCTGATCGGACTTGCCGACAGCATAACCGGACTGGAACGCCTGCGACTCGGTTCGCTGGAGCCGCGCGTCATCACGGATCGTTTTTTATCGGTCGCGAAAAACAGCCGCACGCTCTGCCGGCAGTTCCACCTGTCGCTGCAAAGCGGTTCCGATACGGTGCTTTCCCGCATGAACCGCCGCTATACGACGGCGGAATATCGCGACGCGGTCGAACGCATCCGCGCTTGTATGCCGGACGCCGCGATCACCACGGACATCATCGCGGGCTTTGTCGGTGAGACGGAGGAGGAACACCGGGAGACCATGCGCTTTGTCGAGGAGATCGGCTTTGCACGCATTCACGTCTTTCCGTATTCCCGGCGCAAGGGAACGAAAGCGGACGCCATGGAGGGACATCTGCCGCGGGCGTTGAAGGAAGCGCGCACGCGTGAGCTCATTGTGCTCGGCGAACGGCTGGAGACAGATTTCATCGACCGGCAGCTCGGAAAAACCGTCGACGTCATCATGGAGGACGACGGAACCGGCTATACCGGAAACTACATCCGTGTGCGATGCGATGGCGCATGCGGGGAAACGGTTCGGGTAAAACTGGCCGCGCGGGAGGGAACGACCGCAATCGGCATCAAAGAATAGGAGGCAGCAATTATGTGTTTATTCTGCAAGATCGCAGCGGGGGAGATCCCCTCAAAGAAGGCGTATGAGGACGAGAGCGTCTATGCGTTTTATGACATCGCGCCGCAGGCGCCGGTGCACATCCTTGTGATCCCGAAGGTGCACATCGAAAGCGCGCAAGCGCTGACCCGCGAAGACGACGCGCTTTTGGGACATATGTTCGAAGTCGCGCGTAAGCTCGCGGCGGATAACGGACTTGACAAGACCGGTTATCGACTGATCACGAACATCGGCGCGGACGCGGGACAGAGCGTGCCGCATCTGCATCTGCATCTGATCGGCGGAAAAACGCTGAAATGGGACAACTGATCGGTTGCAAATCCGACAGGATTCGCGTATAATGAGGCAGATTCAAACGTTTGGGGAGATCGTATGACAGCAACATTGGACGAGGCAAAACGCATTCACTTCATCGGGATCGGCGGCTGCAGCATGAGCGGCATCGCGCGCATTCTGAAAGCGCAGGGACATGAGATCACGGGGAGCGACCGCGGGCATACGCAGTTTACGGACCGGCTCGAAGAGGACGGCATCACCGTTTATTACGGACACAGCGCCGAACAGGTAGGCAATGCCGATCTCATCGTGTATTCAGCGGCGATCAAGCCGGAGAATCCCGAACGCGTCTACGGGCGCGAGCACGGCATTCCGGAACTGGAGCGCAGCGTCGCTTTGGGTCAGCTTTCCGCACGCTTCCATGAGGTCGTCGCTGTCGCGGGCTGCCATGGCAAGACCACGATCACGTCCATGCTGGCATTCGTCAATGAAGAAGCAAACCTTGACGCGACGGTGCATGTCGGCGGATTCATGGAACTGCTCGGCGGCGGCGTGCGGCTCGGAAAGAGCGACCTCTTCATCACCGAGGCGTGCGAATATGTCGAGAGCTTTCTGACCCTAAAGCCCACGATCGCCATCGTCAACAACATCGACAACGATCATCTGGACTATTACGGCGACATCGACCATATCGTAGCGGCGTTTCGTAAATTCCTCGCGCTGGTGCCAGAGGACGGAAAGATCCTTGCCTGTACGGATGACGTCTACGTCCGCGATCTCATACCGGAGCTCGGTGACAATGTCATCACGTACGGTCTCGGAGAAGGCGATATCCACGCCGATGCGATCGCGTTTGATGTGCTCGGGTTCCCGTCGTTCGACCTCTACGATCACAATGAACGGATCGGCCGCGTGCAGCTCTGTGTGCCCGGGCGGCATAACGTGATCAACGCGCTTGCAGTCTACGCAGCGTCAAAGCTCTGCGGCGTCACGTTTGAACAGTACGCAAATGCGATGGAGCGTTTCCGCAACACGAGCCGCCGCTTTGAACTGCTCGGCGAAAAGAACGGTGTCAAGGTATTCCATGATTACGGACATCACCCGAACGAAATCAAAGAAACGCTTGCCGCGGCGACGCACGTTCCGCACAACCGGATCTTCTGCGTGTTCCAGTGCAACAGCTACACCCGTGCAAGGACGCTGTTCTGTGAGCACGTGACGTGTTTCAAGGACGCGGATGAGGTACTTGTGCCGGACATTTACCCCGGCAGAGAAGTCGACACCGGAATCATCCACGCGCGCGACATGGTGGCGGGCATCAACCGCGAAACGAACAACGCACAGTATCTCGGCACGTTTGAGAACATCGCGGCATACCTTGACAAACACGCCGTACCCGGCGATATCGTCATAACGGTGGGAAGCGGCGACGTCTACCGTCAGTCGCAAAAACTGCTTTGATTTTCCGGGCGGTCATACCGACCGCCTTTTTCTTTTACGAATATATGAAAAAAACGGAAATCAGGGCTTGACATTTTGAAATGAAAGGACTAAAATAACAAAGCACGCTAAAAAGTGCATGCGCTTGTAGCTCAGTGGATAGAGTGCCCGGCTACGAACCGGTAGGTCG
>CAMNHT010000014.1 GCA_946539625.1 uncultured Clostridia bacterium
GCGGGTACCTTGCGGAGCAGTTCGATCAGCTTCTGTACAAGTATCCGATGATCCGGTTTCTGGAGAATCCGCATTTCAACGAGGCGAACAACATTTCAAGCGCCCTTGCGGCAAGACATCTGCTTTCGAATGCGTATGTGTTCGAGGCGGATCTGCTTTTGAGCAATCCCGCGGTGATCCGAAAGTATCACTATTCGTCCGATTTTCTGGCGATCAAAAAGGACCGCACGGACGACTGGTGTTTTGACGTCAAAGACGGGATCATCGTGGCGGAAAAGGTCGGCGGGCTCGACTGCTGGCAGATGGTCGGCATCTCCTACTGGAATGCGGCGGACGGGAAAAAGCTCGAAACGGACATTGCGGAAGTATATGCCTCGCCGGGCGGCAAGGAACGTTACTGGGAGCAGGTCCCGCTGGTGTTCAAAAAGGATCGCTATGCCGTCGAAATCCGGGAATGCTTTGATGACGACGTCGTCGAGATCGACACGTTTCCGGAGCTCAAAGCGATCGACCGGTCCTATGACATTTGAGAAAAGTCTATGAAAAACAGAAACGAAAACAAGCAAACGGAAAACAAAAACAGCCTGAAGCGTCAGCTCAATCCGATGCACGTATGGGCGATCGCGTTCGGCTGCGTCATCGGTTGGGGCTCGTTCATCAACCCGGGTAAGAAATTTTTGCCGAACTCCGGCGTCGCGGGAACGGCGATCGCCATGTTCCTCGGTGCGCTGGTCATGGTCGTCATCGCGTTCAGCTACGCGTACATGGTCCCGAAGCATCCGAAGGCGGGCGGCGAATTCACGTTCACCAAGGCGTGCTTCGGCAAAACGCCCGCGTTCATCTGCGGTTGGTTTCTGGTCGTGGCATATCTCACCAACGTTCCGATGAACAGCACCGCGATCGGGCTGATCGTCGACGGGTTGGACGGCACCGCCGATATTCTGAAATTCGGCTTTCACTATACGATCGCCGGATTCGATATCTACATGGGCGAAATGCTGCTTGCGATGTTTGTGCTGATCCTGTTCGGATGGCTGAACATCATCGGCGTGAAAAAGGCGGCGATCATCCAGACGATTCTGGCAGTGCTGCTCGTGGTCTGCGTATTCACGCTCTGCGTCGCGGGGCTGATAAGCGCAAAAGCGAACGGCGTCAACATGCAGCCGATCTGGGGCTTTGACAAAAAAGCCGCAGCCGCGGCAGAGGTCACGGCGGGTGACGGAATCAATGCATTTGCGCACAAAGGGACAGCGGGCGTGCTGTCTGCGATCCTTGCGACCTTCGCGATCGCACCGTGGGCATACGTCGGGTTTGACGCGATCCCGCAGGCGGCGGAGGAGTTCAGATTCTCCTATAAAAAAGTCAGCTTTATCATGATCGTTGCGATCGCGTTCGGGTGCTTTGTGTATATCTCGAACAACACCGTCGCAGCGGCAGCGCTTGAAAACTGGCCGGAGCGTGTGATGGCGGGCGAATGGGTGCTGCTCGTTGCGGCAGAGGAGCTGCTCGGCACGTTCGGTAAGGTGCTGATCGGACTCGGCGTTTCCTGTGCGGTGCTGTCCGGCATCATGGGATTTTATCTCGCTTCGAGCCGCCTGATGTATTCGATGAGCAGGGACGGGTATCTGCCGGAATGGTTCGGCAGGGTTGACAAAACATACGGCACGCCGAAGAATGCAATGCTCTTCTGCATCCTCGTCAGCCTTTCCGGACCGATCCTCGGCCGCGAAGCGCTGGGATGGTTCGTCGACATGAGCGCGATCGGTGCGTCGATCGGCTACCTGTTCACGTGCCTGAGCACCTTGATTACGGCAAAGCGAGAGGGCGACGGATCGCCGTTTCTGAAGGTGACGGCGGCGACAGGCGTTGCGTTCTCCGCAGCGTTTATGGTCCTGCAGCTCGTTCCGATCCCCGGGCTTTCCGGCGTCCATTTCGGCGTCGAGTCCTATATCATGCTCGCAGTTTGGGCCGTGATCGGCGTGATCTTCTATGCGGTGCAATGGAAGCATTTCCGCGTAAACAACTGAACGCAAAGCTGCCTTCAAAAGCCTTTTTCCGATCCGGGAAAAGGCTTTTTTTGTACCGCTCGATTGACAGTCGGTCGGTATATTGATATTATAATACGAAACGACGCGGGGACCGCAAGCGTGCGGTTCCGTAACGTAATAAGACACAAGGGAGAACGAGATGTCATTCGGGCATGCACTGTATCAACTGCTGATCGGACCGCTTGAACTGCTGTTTGAGACGGTCTTTTCGCTTGCATACCGCGTGGTGAAAAGTCCGGGACTGACGATCGTTTTTCTGAGCCTTGCCATGAACTTCCTTGTGCTGCCGCTGTACCGCCGTGCCGATGCGATTCAGACCGAGCAGCGGGACAAAGCGCTGCAAATGAAGCCGTGGGTCGACCACATCAAAAAGACCTTCCGCGGCGACGAGCGCTTTATGATGCTTGAAACGTATTACCGTGAGGTCGGCTATAAGCCGACGGACGCGCTGAAGGGATCCGTTTCTCTGCTGTTAGAGGTTCCGTTCTTTATTGCGGCGTATCGGTTTCTGTCGGGGCTTTCGCTTTTGAACGGCGTGTCCTTCGGACCGATCGCGGATCTCGGCGCGCCGGACGGGCTGATTCGGATCGGCGGACTTGCGATCAATCTATTGCCGATCCTCATGACGCTGATCAACGTCGCGGCGGCGGCGATCTACATGAAGGGATTTCCGCTTCGAAACAAGCTTCAGATGTACGGCATGGCGCTGATCTTTCTGGTGCTGCTGTACGGATCACCCGCGGGACTGGTATTCTACTGGACGCTGAACAATCTTTTTTCGCTCGGCAAGAACATCTTTTATAAACTGAAGCATCCGAAGCGTGTGTTCGCCGTCGCGTGCTCCGCGATCGGTGCGCTCGGGCTCATATTCGTGCTGTTTGTGCATCCGATGGCGACGACGCGCCGTCAGCTGCTGCTCGTGGGCACGCTGCTTTTGCTGCAGCTTCCGCTTCTGCTGCAGCTGCTGTTGCCCGTCATCCGAAAGAAAAGGGCGGAAAAGGGCCGCAAACCTGCCGAAGCAGCGCTTTCGCGGGAGGATTCGCGCGCGTTTCTGTACGGGTGCGTGTTCCTTGCTCTTCTGACCGGGCTTCTGATCCCTTCCGCGATCCTGCATGCCTCACCACAGGAGTTTATCAATACGCAAAACGGGCAATCCCCGCTGTGGTACGTCGTGAACGCGCTGCTGATGGCCGTCGGCACGTTTGTGATCTGGTTCGGGATCTTTTACCGGCTCGCCGGAACGAAGGGCAGGCGGACGATGGAAATTGCGGTATGGATCGGTTCGGTCTGCGCCGCGGTCAATTATCTGTTTTTCGGCAAGAGCCACGGCAACCTGTCCGAAATGCTTCAATATGATGTATATAACGCGCCGTCGCATAAGGAGATGCTGATCAATCTTCTCGTGATGATCGCGCTTGCGACGATCCTGTACCTCGTATGGAAAAAGAAAAAGCAGATTGCAAGGATCGCGGCGCTGGCGATGTGCCTTGCAGTGCTCGGTCTGTCCCTCAAAAACGTGATCGGCGTACAGAGCGTGCTTGCCGACACGAAAGAGACGGAGATACAGGAGGATTTTCCGCAGATTCGTTTGAGCAAAACCGGAAATAATGTGATCGTCCTTATGCTGGATCGCGCGATCTCGGCATATCTTCCGTACCTGATGGAGGAGAAGCCGGAGCTCAGAGAGCAGTTTGACGGCTTTACCTACTATCCGAACACACTCGCTTTCGGCAGCGCAACCTGCGCGGGCGGACCGCCGATTTTCGGCGGATATGAATACCGTCCCATCGTGCTCAACCATCGCTTGGGCGAAACGGTAACGGAAAAGCATAACGAATCGCTGAAGGTCATGCCGGTCCTGTTTGATGAGAACGGATACAAGGTCACGGTCTGCGATCCGCCGATGGCGGGGTATCGCTGGCGTCCGGACCTCACCATCTATGACGATTACCCGGACATTGCCCGCTACATCACCGCCGGAAGCATGCCGTATGACGCAAGCGCGATCCTCGGAGCGACTGACGCGTTCCGGAACCGCAACTTTTTCTGTTACAGCATCTACAGGATCGCGCCGGTCGTGATCCAGTCGACGCTGTACAACAACGGCGAATACAACGCCGCCGATCGAAGCACGGTCGAGGCGGCGATGAAATCCCCGCAGGAACGGTACGGCCTTTCGAAGGCGGAGGGACTGACCGACTCATTCATGCGGCATTATCTCGTGCTGACGCATCTTCCGGAGATCACGGATGTGTACGATGCGGATGAAAACACGTTCCTCTTTATCAGCAACGACACGACGCACAACGGCGTGATGCTGAAGGAACCGGAATATGAGCCGGCGGCGATCGTCGACAATACCGCGTATGACCGTGCGCATCCGACGCGTGTGAACGCGGACGGCAGAGAGATCGCGTTTACGACCGACAATCAGCTGATCCATTATCATGCGTTGGCGGCGAGCATGATACAACTCGGCAGATGGATGGATGATCTCAAAGAACAGGGCGTTTACGACAATACGCGTATCATCATCGTTTCGGACCACGGCCGCGCGCTGCACCTTTTCGAGGAAACGATTCTGGGGGACGAAAAGGAATATGAGGATATCGTCACGTTCACCGGGCTTTTGATGGTCAAGGACTTCAACAGCCATACGTTCAGGACCGACCCGCAGTTTATGACGACGGCGGATACGCCAACGCTGGCATTTTCCGGACTGATCGAAAACCCTGTGAATCCGTTTACGGGAAACCCGATCGACGACGCGCACAAGCAGGACAGCAAACAGTACATTCTGACGACCTTTGTGAAAAACTTTGTGGACATCAAGGATCAGGAGCAGATTTCTGGACTGTGGTATCGTGTGGACGGACATGACGTTTATGACCGCAGCAAATGGACGGAGCTTGACGGAATGCCGGACGAGTGGTAAATGGGTCGGGTACATGCCGTCCGTCCGGGCAGCGAACCGTAAAACGCCGTTTGATTGACAGTAAGTCGGTATATTGATATTATAATACGAAACGGCGCGGAGACCGCAAGCGTGCGGTTCCGTAACGTAATAAGACACAAGGGAGAACGAGATGTCATTCGGGCATGCACTGTATCAACTGCTGATCGGACCGCTTGAACTGCTGTTTGAGACGGTCTTTTCGCTTGCATACCGCGTGGTGAAAAGTCCGGGACTGACGATCGTTTTTCTGAGCCTTGCCATGAACTTCCTTGTGCTGCCGCTGTACCGCCGTGCCGATGCGATTCAGACCGAGCAGCGGGACAAAGCGCTGCAAATGAAGCCGTGGGTCGACCACATCAAAAAGACCTTCCGCGGCGACGAGCGCTTTATGATGCTTGAAACGTATTACCGTGAGGTCGGCTATAAGCCGACGGACGCGCTGAAGGGATCCGTTTCTCTGCTGTTAGAGGTTCCGTTCTTTATTGCGGCGTATCGGTTTCTGTCGGGGCTTTCGCTTTTGAACGGCGTGTCCTTCGGACCGATCGCGGATCTCGGCGCGCCGGACGGGCTGATTCGGATCGGCGGACTTGCGATCAATCTATTGCCGATCCTCATGACGCTGATCAACGTCGCGGCGGCGGCGATCTACATGAAGGGATTTCCGCTTCGAAACAAGCTTCAGATGTACGGCATGGCGCTGATCTTTCTGGTGCTGCTGTACGGATCACCCGCGGGACTGGTATTCTACTGGACGCTGAACAATCTTTTTTCGCTCGGCAAGAACATCTTTTATAAACTGAAGCATCCGAAGCGTGTGTTCGCCGTCGCGTGCTCCGCGATCGGTGCGCTCGGGCTCATATTCGTGCTGTTTGTGCATCCGATGGCGACGACGCGCCGTCAGCTGCTGCTCGTGGGCACGCTGCTTTTGCTGCAGCTTCCGCTTCTGCTGCAGCTGCTGTTGCCCGTCATCCGAAAGAAAAGGGCGGAAAAGGGCCGCAAACCTGCCGAAGCAGCGCTTTCGCGGGAGGATTCGCGCGCGTTTCTGTACGGGTGCGTGTTCCTTGCTCTTCTGACCGGGCTTCTGATCCCTTCCGCGATCCTGCATGCCTCACCACAGGAGTTTATCAATACGCAAAACGGGCAATCCCCGCTGTGGTACGTCGTGAACGCGCTGCTGATGGCCGTCGGCACGTTTGTGATCTGGTTCGGGATCTTTTACCGGCTCGCCGGAACGAAGGGCAGGCGGACGATGGAAATTGCGGTATGGATCGGTTCGGTCTGCGCCGCGGTCAATTATCTGTTTTTCGGCAAGAGCCACGGCAACCTGTCCGAAATGCTTCAATATGATGTATATAACGCGCCGTCGCATAAGGAGATGCTGATCAATCTTCTCGTGATGATCGCGCTTGCGACGATCCTGTACCTCGTATGGAAAAAGAAAAGCCGGATCGTGCGGATCGTTGTTCTGGCGATGTGCCTTGCCGTGGTCGGGATCGGCACGCGCAATCTGATCGGCGTCGGCGTAGAGGTCGCAGACGCGAACGAGCGGGTCCGGCGGGAATCCGGCATACCGGAGATCCGTCTTTCAAAGACCGGGAACAATGTAATCGTGCTCATGCTGGATCGCGCGATCTCGGAGTTTGTTCCGTTTGTCATGGAGGAGAAGCCGGAGCTCATGGAACAGTTCGCAGGTTTTACCTTTTATCCGAATACGCTTGCGTTCGGCGGCGCGACCGTGATCGGCGGACCGCCCCTCTTCGGCGGATATGAGTATCGTCCGGTAAACCTCAATGCGCGGTCGGACGAGACGTTGAGCGACAAGCACGACGAATCCCTGAAGGTTATGCCGGTGATTTTTTCGGAGCACGGCTATCACGTCACCGTCAGCGATCCGCCGCTTGCCGGATACAGTCTGAATGCGGATTTGCGCGTGTTTGACGATTATCCGGATTTTACGGTGTTCAATGCGACAGGAAAGCTGGATCAGAGCTTTTATGAGAACGCGGATGCGGTACATGCGCTCAGAGATCGGAACTTCTTCTGTTACAGCGTGTATCGGATCGCGCCGGTTATGATCCAGTCGACGCTGTATAACCGGGGCATGTATAATGCGGTGCTTGATGAAAGCAGCGACGCTGCGGAGACACTGCCGGTGCAGGAACGCACAGGTCTCTCAACGTCGAACGGGATCTCCGCGACGTTCCGGCGCACGTATTCGGTGCTTGTCAATTTGCCGACCATTACGAAAGCGGTCGATGACGGTACCGATACGTTCCTGCTCATGGGCAACGACACCACGCACTACGGCAATATTCTGAAGGAGCCGGAATACGAACCGGCACTTCACGTGGATAATACGGAATATGACAAGGCGCATCCGACGAGAACCTCGTGGGACGGCACGATCATCAGATTTACAACGGAGAGCAACGTCGTGCATTATCATGCGCTGATGGCGAGTCTGATCCGGCTCGGCAAATGGATGGATGATCTCAGGGAGCAGGGCGTTTACGACAACACGCGCATTATCCTCGTGTCGGATCACGGGCATGCGGAAGATATTCTGCCGGATACCCGCTTCGGGGAAGAGGAATGGGAGAGCATCCTGCGATTCAGCTCGTTCCTGATGGTGAAGGATTTCAACAGCAGAACCTTTACGGTCGATGATCGCTTCATGACGCAGGCGGATGTGCCGACGCTCGCACTGAAGGATCTGATCGAAAATCCCGTGAATCCGTTTACGGGAAACCCGATCGACGATGCGGCAAAATCCGAGCCGGTACAGTATCTGAGACAGACCGGACCGCTGAACATCCCCGGCAGCAGGGACAGAAAGCAGTTTCCGGGATCTTGGGTCCGCTTTGAGGGGCACAATATTTTTGACGTCAGCAAGTGGAAGGCGCTCGATGGCGAGCTTCCCGCCGAGTAAGGAGGATACGGATGCGTTTATACATTGATCCCGGAACGGGCAGCATGCTGTTTACCGTTGCGGTGGGCTTGCTGACCGCCGCTGTATTTGCGTTCCGCAAGCTCTTTCTGAAGCTCCGGTTTTATGTTTCCGGAGGCAGACAGAAGCAGACCGGCAGCGAGAGACAGCCGATCGTGATCTTTGCGGAAAGCAAACGGTATCGGAATGTCTTTGCGTCGATCTGCGACGAGCTAGAACGCCGCGGCAAGGACACGGTTTACCTGACCGCGTCGGAGGACGATCCCATATTCAACCGGAAATATGAACACATCCGCTGCGAGTGCATCGGCGAAGGCAACAAGGCGTTTGCGAAGCTGAACATGCTGAAGGCGGACGTGCTTCTGTCCACCACGCCGGGTCTGGGCGTCTATCAGTGGAAACGTTCGAAAGACGTGAAATGGTACGTACATATCCCGCACATGTCAAACGATATCGTCCTGTACCGAATGTTCGGACTCGATTATTACGACGCGATCCTGCTTTCGGGAGACTATCAGGAAAAACAGATCCGCACGCTCGAATCGCTGCGAAAGCTGCCTGAAAAGGAGCTGCGTCTTGTCGGCATGACGTATATGGATGAAATGCGGGCGCGGCTTGACCGCGCGGAACCGCTGCCGCCGCATCCCGTGACGGTCCTGCTCGCACCGTCGTGGGGCAAAAGCGCGATCCTGAAGCGCTTCGGCGCAGGGATCATCGAAGCGCTTCTGAAAACCGGCTATCATGTGATCGTTCGTCCGCATCCGCAGTCCTTTACCTCCGAAAAGGAACTGATCGAAGGACTGATGAACCGGTTTCCGGACGGCGAGCAGCTTGAATGGAACCGCGACAGCGACAACTTTGAGGTCCTGCGCCGCGCGGATATTCTGATTTCCGACTTCTCGGGCGTTGTCTTCGACTTTGCATTGGTCTTCGACCGTCCGGTCATCTATGCGGATACGTCGTTTGACAAGGCGCCGTACGACGCCTGCTGGCTTGAAGAGGAGCTTTGGACGTTCGAAACGCTTCCGAAGATCGGCGCGAAGCTGACGGAAGACAAACTGGATTCCCTGAAGGAGCTGATCGACGGATGCCTTTCGGAACCGAAACGGCAGGAGGCGAGGGACGCCGCACGCGCGGAAACGTGGGCGTTCCCGGGCGAAGCAGCACAGCGCGTCGCGGACTATTTGATCGAAAAGCAGGAGGAGATCCGGGAAAAGGAAGCCGAAGCAGCGTCGAACACGGCAAAGCCCCGAAAGGATCAAAAACAGAACGCATAACGCAAAACGAAGATCCCGTACGGATCTTCGTTTCAGTCTGTCGAAAAACTGTGTTTTTCAACAGACTGGTTTTCAGGCCCCGCCTATGCTGACAAGCTGCACCGGGCGGCGGGCCCTGTAAGGTGTCAAATTCACCTCGCATGTCGCTGAATTTGACGGATTTATGCGATTATTCGTCTTCCGATGCGTCGGGGTGCGGGTCTGCAACACTCGTTTTATGTTGTTGTATAACAGGCAAGGGGTGGGAATGCTGTTTATCCGATCTGCCACGTCGCGCATTGACTCTGCGGTTCAGACGAATCCGTAAAGCCCATGGATCGGTATAGCGCGATCGCGGGCTCGTTGCCGACGTCGACGATCAGCATCATGTCTTTCGGACGGTTCGTTTCGATCGCCTTGTACAGAAGCTTCCGCCCCCAGCCCCGTCTTCGGCAGTCCTCTTTGACCAGAAAGTCGAACGGTTCGTTCTCTTCATTGTTTTTTGTTACATCGATATAGCCGACGACAGTCCCGCCGTCCACGGCAAGAAAGACGCGGAACGTGTCCAACGCTTTCAGGATCCGTTCGCCCGTCCAGTAGAGATCCGTGGCGTGCAGGGCGACGTACTGATCCTCGTATTTGGGGGACAGCGGCTCGATCCCGGTCGTGTCTATGGCGGGAGGTTCTTCGGTCAGGACCATCTTGAACTGTTCCGGATCGACGGTCGCGCCGCGGCGGTGCAGCATGTCCAGGATTACGGTGTTCTTCGGGTTGAACACGAAGTCGACCTGATAGCCCGGGTAATGCTTTTCCAGCCAGTCTGCGATCTCATCATAGGCGGCAGGGGAGCGCGAAAGCCCCACGAGCATCTCAATATACGACTCATCTTCCACGATCAGGAACACGAAAAGCCCCGTCATCTCGCCGTCGGAGAATACGCCCAAAGGAATCTGATCCGGGCTTTGTACGGCACAATTCAGATTCTTCTCGACCTGCTCCGCTGTCTGGAGCATCGGTTCCGCAAAAACGGGGTCGCTGTTGATTTCGCTGATGAAATCCCGATAGGGTTCGAATGTTGTAAGCTTCTGTATCATTTCTGCTCCTCTGCAGTGCTTTGATCGACTTTCTGCTTCAGTACATGTATGAACTGCATACCGTCGCTGACCATTCCGCTGCAAATGACCCGGTAGCGGATCGGAATGACAGTAACCAGGAACTGCAAAAGATTGAAAACCAGCAAAAATGCGGACATATAGAAGAGCATGCCGTACATCATGCCTTTTGACGGGTCCGGCGCGAAGATCAGAAACCGCAATATGCCGAACAGTACGGCGAGTGTCAGCGAAACCAGCGGTCCGCCCGCAAGCATCAGGAGCTTTCCTTTTTTTGACTTCGGTTCCGCTTCGTCATCCGGAATGAAATAACCGCCGAAGGGGAAGAGCAGAAGGGTCAACCTTCCGACTTTAAGGAGCTTCGGACCGGATCCGACAAACACACGCCATGGTCCTTTTCCGCTCCCGAGCCGAAACCCTATCGCGTGACCGAGCTCGTGCAGCATCACGGAAAGCCAGCACATCAGCCAAAGCAGGGGGATCATCAGTACATTCAACATGGAAAACCGCCTTTCGTTATGGGGATATCCGCCTGTGGCCATTGTAACAGAATCATTGCGAAGATTCAAGCGGCTCCGCAGGATCGGGAAGCGACGGAAACGCGGGCGATTCTGATTATATAAAATGGAAAATCGCTGATTTCCCTTGTCAAATCCCCGCCCATTTTATATAATGAAAAAAATATGTAAAGTGCTGCCGAGACGGCGTAATGCATAGAAAGGGGAACCTAAAGAACATGTTGAAAAGAAACAGACTGCTCTCTCTGCTCGTAGCGGTCCTGATGCTGCTTTCGACCGCGTTCACCGGCGTCGTGCCCGCGTTCGCGGACGAAGCCGGGGAGCCGGAAGAACCCGTCATTGTGACGGATCAGGAGAACGACCCCGAGGAAGAATCCGAGCTGACGGACAAAGAACCGGTCGATGAGACCGAACCGATCGATCCGGATCTCGACACCGACTTTGACGGCATCCCGGACGTTGATGAGATCACTGTGTTCGGCACCGATCCCGAAAACGCGGATACCGACGGCGACGGGCTTTCGGACTATGACGAACTGTATGTGTATCATACAGCTGCGGGCGAGCAGGACAGCGACGGCGACGGGCTCTCCGATTATGACGAGCTGTTCACATACGGCACAGATCCGCTGAAGGGCGACACCGATTCGGACAGCGTTTCGGACGGTGACGAGCTGTATTACGGCACCGATCCGATGAATCGGGACACCGACGGCGACGGCATCACGGACGGCGAAGAATTTTTGCTCGGCACGGATCCGAAACAGCCTGAGGATATTTCAGATGTGTTCCAGTCGATCGGCGAAGGGACGATCGACGGCGCTCTGTATGTCGACAACGCCGCGATCCCCGCGATCGAGGGCTATGCGCCGTTTGTGCTGTATCGCGAAGCGGTTGTGACGCATTACGATGCGGAGTCATTCCGCCATAATCCCGCATTGATCGGCAAAGCGATCCGCGTCACGATACCTGAGGGCGGCAATCTTACGCTGACATTCACAGTCGACAGCAGCGCAAAGGAGATCGCGGTTTACCGCAGAACCGACGCAAATACCGTACGCCTCGATGCGGAGAAGAACGGCAATACGTATTCCGTTCCTTTTTCGGAAAGCGGTGTATACTTTGTTGCGGATCAGAAAAAGCTCAATACTCTGCTCGGACTGGAAGGCGCTGCACCGCAGAACCTGCCCGGAAATTCCTATCTTTTAGATGACTTCCATTACGTTACACTGAATGCGCCGTTGACCTCGGGCAGCGGCGTCGATACCGACGGTGACGGCGTTCCGGACAGCGAGGAGATCGGGGAAGCCTACGAGATCGATCTCGGCAACGGCAAAATGACGACGGTCTATGCGTTCCGTTCCGATCCGACGCTTCCGGATACGGATTTCGACGGCATTCCGGACAACGAGGACAATGCGCCGGAGAACAACGTGTTTACCGGCAAGATGAAGAGCGGACATGATGACATGACAACCGTCAGTTTCACGGTTGATTACCGCAATTTCTTTGCGGCGAAAACGGAGTATCAGCCGACGCTGGCGACATATTCCGTGATGGGCGCCGCGCTTGCCTATATGGATAAGCAACTGATGGCGTACGACAACGCATATCTCATCTTCGACAACGCGCCGACGGCGGGTACCAGCGCAAGTACGAAGTATAACGGCAAGGACCTTATGGAACTGTTCGGCTTTGAGGATGTTCAGGATTACCGGCTGAGCAGCGATTACTATGACGACGACATGTGCGAAGCGGTCATCGGACATCAGACTGTAACCTACAACGGCGAGACCAAGATCATCATGGCAATCTGGGTGCGCGGAACGGACAGCAGCTCTGAGGAGGAGTGGAGTTCCAACTTCCACATGGGAAGACTGGAAGGCTTCTTTGATGAATACGATTCCGTTTCGGGCAAATCCCCGCGTCAGAAAAATGAAGATTGGACGCGCAAGACGAACCACCGCGGTTTTGACGTTTGCGCAACGCGCATTCTGAAGTTTGCCGAAACCTATTACAATACCTATATCAAGCAGGAACTTGAGAATAATCCCGATGCGGGGTTAGCATACTGGATTACGGGACACTCCCGCGGCGCGGCGGTCGGAAACCTGATCGCTTCCTACCTGATCGATCTTGAGAACGAGGTTTATGCCTATACCTTCGCAACGCCTTACAACACGGCGAACACCGAAGCGTCGGCGGAAAAGTACGACAGCATTTTCAACCTTGTCAACGCCAACGACTTCGTGCCGATGCTTCCGATGATTGAGTGGGGATTCACCCGCTACGGAAAAACAGCGACCGTCGACGCGTCGCAGTGGTCGACACAGATCAAGAACGCGACCGGCGCGGACTACAGCGGAAACTATCTGTCTGCAAGCGATATGAATACGCTGCTCGGCAAGTTCATCTGTATCACCGGCGAAAACGCCGATCGCAACAACCCGGGTAAGATCCTCGGATGGCGCGACGTCTATACGTATCACTGCGGACACCAGCATGCGGACGAGACGGTCGGCAATTACCAGAGTACGACGTTCTGCAAAAAACAGAGTCTTACCAACTGGGGCGGCCCGTCACAGAGCAGCTATAACGGCTATTCGACCCGTTTGAGAAAGTACAGTTATTGGACGGACGGCATCTGCGAAACGCCTGCGTATAACCTGCAGGTTCTCGTCGAACTGCTGGTAGCGGTCGCGCGGGGCGAAACGCTCGGCGGCGCTTCCACCTATATAACCAGCAACAAGCTCGCCGACAAGTTCGACTTTGACAAGTGGAGCCTGATCTCTTACGCGACCAAGCTCACGGAGCCGCACTTCATGGATACCTATTCGGTCATTCAGGCACAGATCAATGCGGCGGGCGATCCCGGCAGCCGGTTTGTGACGCTTTCTCCCTATACGACGAGCGGAGCAAACGGCGGACGTCCGGCGCACACCCATACCTATAGCTATGTGCCGTACAGCGGTCAGGCGCCGACCTGCACGGAGGACGGTCTCGGTTATCGCTACTGCCTGTGCAGCGAAACGAATGCCGACTACTATGATGATTATCAGAAGAATGTAAAGATCCCGGCGACCGGGCATGAATGGAGTACGGCGACCTATACGTGGGCGCAGGACGGAAACGCGTGGACCTGCACGGCAAGTCGCGCATGCTCCTCCTGCCATGAGACTGAGACCGAAACGGTCACAGCGGTCCGCACGGTGGAAGGCGAAACCGTCACCTATACCGCAACGTTCGAAAACG
>CAMNHT010000015.1 GCA_946539625.1 uncultured Clostridia bacterium
ACGAACAGCGCGATGAACGACAGCGCTGCGCCTTCCACGCCGACGCGGTAATCCCCCGCGCCGAGCGCTTTCATAACGCCGAGCGCGAGCGCGATCACGATGTTCAGCGACATAGAGATCGTACCCATCGAAATCGAATACTTGCGGTTTAAGAGCAGCGAGACGATGTCCATGCCGCCCGTGCTGCCGCCGAGCCGCACGATCATGCCGCCCGAAACGCCCATCGTGACGGCACCGAAGATCACGCTCACCACGCGCCACGCGGGCTCGCTCACGTCAAACAGCTCGGGAAGATTCAGGTTTCCGAACAGCGCAAGCTCCGCGGCGAACAGGACCGTCATCAGAAACGTATAGACCGTAAAGCGGATGTGCAGATATTTGAACGCAAGGATCAGCAGCGGCGTGTTTGCGATCACAACGAAGATCCAGTTCGGGATCACGCCGTTTGTGGCGTACGTGATCAGCATCGCGATGCCCGTGACGCCGCCCGTGACAACGCCCGCAGGCGTGTACAGAAGCGTGACCGCCAGCGCCTCGATCGTGATCATCAGCGTCATCAGCGCAATCGCCCGCGTCTCGCGCAGGGCAGCCTTTCTGTCGACCGATTTTTTCTTCCGTGTTTTCTCCATGCGTCCTCCCATATAATTCTTCATTTTACAGTATACCAAGTATTTCCCGTGCTTGCAAGTCCGAAGCCTTTGTTTGGCACGATAACGATTCCCGTTTCTGCGCCCCGGATAAATGATCCTGCTCAAAACATGCGAAAAGATTGACATTTTCGTCAAAACGAGATATATTATTTTATAGGTGAATATTATCCACCAAAAGGAATATAAGGGAGGCATTCTATGGAAACCACGCAGAAACCAATCAATCAGCTCAGAACCAATCGCGGACTTCTGAAGTACATTCTTTTGTCGCTCGTCACGCTCGGCATCTATGCTCTGGTTGTGAACTGCCATATCTCTTCCGAGATCAATGAAGTCGCATCTCGCTATGATGGCAAGAAAACGATGCATTATGCGCTTCTGTTCTTCCTGATCGCTCCGATCACGCTCGGCATCGCGGCAATCGTCTGGCAGCACAAGATCTCCAACCGTATCGGCGACGAACTGACCAGAAGAAATCTGAACTATGCGTTCAGCGCAAAGACCTTCTGGCTTTGGGGCGTGCTCGGCAGTTTTATTATCGTCGGACCGTTCATCTACACCCACAAGTTCCTGAAGTCCATGAACCTGATCAACGCAGATTACAACATCAACGGCTGATCGCAGCAAACACAAAACGCCCGCAAATGCGGGCGTTTTTTGATACGAGCATGGGTTTTGGATGATTCTGTCAGTTCTCTCCGGCGCGCTGCTTCTTTTTTCTGCGAAGAACGGCGATCACCGCGGCACAGACGACGCCGAAGGCTGCGACGCCGGAAAGTGCGATCGGCAATGCGCGCGTGTTGACGGGCGTTTCCTGTTCGCTTGCGTCGGTCTCGGTTTCTTCCTTCCCGTACAGCGTCTGTTTCAAAAGAATGCGGTTCTTTTCGAATGCGGGCAGAAGCGCGTACGCGCCGTCGACGTTCAGCTCGGTATAGGCATCGTCGAACGGCAGCCGCAACGTTTCAAACGTCAGCTCGTCCGATACCGCCATTTCGTAACCGACGCCGCGCAGCGTATCGAAATCAACGTTCGTGCGGATGCTCTTGAACACGGTACGGAAGAACGGATACAAAAACTCGCTGTCGAATTGATTCTGCATGTACAAAAACGCGTCGTTCACAATCTCCGTCTGCCGGTCGGCACGGCCGAGATCGCCCTTGTTGTCGGACGTGCGGTCCAGAAGCAGCGCGACGATCTCGCTGCCCGAAAGCTGCTGTTTTCCTGCCTTCAGCGAGCCGCCCGCGATGCCGTTGATATATGCCGCTTCCTCCTCGGAGAGCGTCGCGGGGATCCCTCCGACCGCGTCCGCAAGCGCAATCAGCTCGTCCGTTCCCGTGACGACGTAGTTCTGGATGTCCAGCTCGAACACGTCGTTGACCGTGTTGATGAGAAGCCCGACGCCGCCGCGCGCATATGCGGTATTGACGCGCTTCCATTCGTCCTCAGACAGCGGAACGAGCGTATCCCTCGCAACGGAAACGACCGTAAACTTCTGCAGCAGCGGATTCCATGACGCAAGATAGATCACATCGGTCTGCCGGTCGTCCGACGTAATCGAGCCGTTCTGCACCACGATCACGATGGAGAAGATATATTTGTCGATTTTTTTCTTCTCATAGATCGGGACTTCTTTGATCTCACCGGTCTCGTAGTAGTCGATATCGCCCCGCATTGCTTCGCCGAACAGCGCGGCGTCCGGCGTCGGCAGCGTACCGACGTCGATCGGCGCGTATTGCCGCTTTACGGTCTGCACGCCGCAGGAAACGAAATGAAATCCGCGGCTGTCACACGAAAAGAAACGCACCTCGCGGCACATCTGCACCTTGCTCATGCCGAGAACGATCCCGAGCACGGCAAGCAGCAGAAATGCGGCGCACAGTGCGAAAAAAGCGAGCCGCAGTGTTTGATGCGGTTTCTGCTCCGGTTCCTTCGGCTGATCCGGCTGCGGTGTATGAAGCTGTTCGGTTTCTTCCATCACGCACACCTCACAGCACGATCAGCACGACGTCGACCGCAAGCATAACAAGCGTCAGAACCGCCATGACGGCGACGCCGACGATCCAGCCTGTTTTTGTTACGGTTCTTTGTTTCACGGCTTATTCTCCGCGCACTTTATCCGGCGTTACAAGGGACAGCTCCGGCGCGTTTCCGTCGGCGTCGTACTCCGCAAATGCCAGCAGGTCGACAATGTTGCGTCCCGCAACGCCGTCTCCGTCCACATCCTTGCCGGACGGAACGTTGATCGTCTTGCCCATGAACAGCATGACCGCACTGGTGCCGCCGTCCAGGTTCATCGCGTCCCTGCAGCCGAGAGACTGCATCAGCTCGCCCATCTCCCGCTCCGTCATGCCGATCGACGTCTTTGTTCTGCCGTCGACCGCGACAAGCACGTAGTGTCCCGGTTCACAGTAACCGAAGATGATGCGCGGGTGACGCTCATTCTTCTTGAGTCCGGTCGGGATCTCTCCGTCCTGCAGCACGACAGGACCGAACTGGAATCCCTGCCAGATCCCGCCGTTTTTTTTGTTTTCCTTGCTGTAGCTGAACGTCTGCTTCTTCGCGCGGTTGATCGTTTTGACCGATCCGTCGCGATAGATCAGCATGATGCCCGAACGGAACGCGATATCGCTGCTTTCCGCGTTCTTGATCTTTGTTCCGTTGTGGATGACCAGTCCGGAATTCATTGTTCCGCTGACGCCGAGGATCGCGTGTTCGCGCTGTGCAAATGTCTCCGGGTCTTCACGCCCGCTGTTGAACTTGCCGTGTCCGAAGCCCAGGCGGAAGCTTGAAATGTTTCGGATCCAGACGTCTGCGACATAATAGACGAGGCTTTCGTCCTCATCCTCGACCGTTCTGATCGCGATGCGCAGCTCGTCGCTCTGATAGCTCCAGTCGGCGTCCGCTCCCGTATCGTGATCCGGGAACCGTCCGGTGGAGACATCGCCCTCGATCGGCGCGCGTGTTGTTTTCGGCGTCGGCTCGGGCGTGGGCTGTTCTGTTTCGCCGTCCGTCTTTGCGGTCGGTTCCGCAAGCTGCGGAAGCTGCGAGTGTTCCGCGGACGGATCCTGTGTGAAGACGATCGTTTCCTCGCCGCCTTCTGCCGCTGATGAAGTTTCCGCTATGATCTGATCCTGCTCCCGTTCGGCGCTGTAGCAGCCGACGGTGCCGAGCAGCATCGTTGCAAGTCCTATGCAAATCAGTTTTTCGATGATTCGCTTCATTCCCTGTCGTTCCTTTCCCGTTGTCCGCCCGATGATACCGTTTTGCGCATCAGGCGCAGGTGCGTTCCTGAAAGCTTCGGCTTCGAACCGCTTTGCAGTCGTCGCCCGTTCGTTTGTTCTATCTTAACGGAGCCGATTCAAAAACGCAAGCGTAACGGGAAAGATTTACCGTTTTGCTACATTTTTGACGAATGAAGCGGAACGCACTCCGTTATCATTTGCGGATCCCGCGGATTTTATGACCGTTTGAAAACGCGCTTGATTCCATGCACCGCTTTCCGCAGCGGCGTAATGCGGTACAGCCGCTCCTTCAGCGTTTTCTTCCGTTTCCGATCGTTCTGTTCGCTCTCCTTTGCCGCGCGATCGAACCGCTTCTGCATGTCCGTGTCCACGTTTCGGAACTTCGGATCGTGTGCGAATATGCCGAGTTCGATCCGGAGTCCGTCGGAAAGCGGCATCAGCTCCGACTGTCGCATGCCCGTATCGCGCAGGACCTTCGTGTTGTCGATCACGCGGTCCAGCATGCGGTCGTATCGGATCTGCCACGGACGTCCGACGATGCCCCGATACGTTTCGAGCGGCACGAGCTTTACCCGCATGCCGAGGATGTTTTTATAGAGCTCCAGCACCTCGCCCCAGGTATGATGCTCCGCCGTTGCCGCCGTGTACGTTTCGCCGTACGCCGCCGTGTTGAGAACGAGCCGCGCGATCATCTTTCCCACGTCGCCCGCCCACGTCATCGTCGCCTGCTTTGGAAGCATTTCGTTCGGAAAAACGATCGGCTTCTTTTTCAGCGCGCGCACAAGAAACTCATTCGCCTCCATCGTACCGAGCTGAAAGCGGTCGCCGCCGTAGGTGATCGCGGGGCGGATGATCGTGTAGTTTCGGCGTCCCGACGAACGGAGAAGATCCTCCTGCCGCGCCTTTGTAAGCCCGTACTCGTCGGTTTTGAGATACGCCGGGTCGTCGACGCTTTCCAAAAGCCGCGGGCTTTCCTCCGTGATCGGTCTTCCTCCGTTGTCCCCATATACGCGGTAGGAGGACAGAAACACATAGTGGTCCGTGTGCGAAAGCAGCTTTTCACAGCGCGCCGCAAACGATTCGGTCGTGTAGATCATGAAATCCACGACAGCATCGAACCGCTCCGAAAGCAGCTCATCCAGAAACGCTTCGTCCTTCGCGTCGCCGCGCAGGAAAATGAGGTCGCGCTCGTTCGACGCGTGCGCCGAGCGGCTCGTGATACAGACCTGAAATCCCCGGTGAAGAAGCTCCGGTGCAAGTGCCGTTCCGATCGTGCCCGTGCCGCCGAGCAGCAGGATCCGTTTTCGTTTCTCCATAGGCGTCACCGGACCGGGCGATTGAACGCGCGGATGTTCCTAAGCGCCGTTTTTTCGTCCTCCGCGTCCGTAAAGACCTCGAACACGACGGGTTTTTGGAACGCTTCGGGATCCGGATCGCAGAACGACCCGATCTGTGCGTCGAACGCATCCTTTGTGTCGGCGGAAAGATACGCAAAGCCCATGGATTCCGCCCATGCCTTCGCGCTGCCGAAGTGTCCGTGCGCCGCGATGAGTTCGTCGGTGTCGGAACCCCAGAGCCGTTCGAGGCTCGCATTCAGGCGGAACTCCACGCCGCGCGCGTTGTTGATCAGAAGAATGCGCAGATTGTTTCCGACGTGCCGATTGCCGAGCGCGTTCATGTCATAGAAGAACGCGAGGTCACCGATCAGCGCGAAGCTCAGCCGCTTCGGATCATAAAGCGCCTGCCCGAGCGTCGTCGACACCGCGCCGTCGATGCCGAAGCCGCCGACGTTGCAGCTGACCGTGACGGATGGATCGAGCGGGAAGAAATTCATGCTGCGCAGCGAGTTCAGAATCCCGAGATGCAGGAAGCTGTTTTTCGGGATCTGTTCGGAAAGCTTCGACGCCGCATAGAGATTGGACAGCGGCATCTGCGGCGTTTTCGTTTCGGGGATCAACGGAGCGATCATGCCGTAATAATCCTCCGCCGTGACCGCTTCGGAAAGCTTTGTAAAGAAGAACCGCTCCGAGCAGAAGAAGAGCTTTTCGACGATCTCCGCGCCGTGACGGTTGTGGAATTTGCGGTCCTCCGAGATGCGCCAGACGTGCCGGTTGCGGAACAATGCGCTTGCGCTGTAATCACCGGACACCGAGCCAAGGTCGATCAGAAGATCCGGAAGCTCCTTCAGCTCCGCAAAATCCCCTGCGACCGCGCTCAGTACGCGGTTTTTACCCGTGTAATTTGCGGTATGATCGCAGAACACCGGCGCGTGACAGCGTTCGGCAAACGATTCGATCGCCGCTTTCGTTTCTGCATCGAACGGCTTGTGCGCGCCGCAAAAGAGCGCGATTCGTTTTCCCGAAAGCGCACGTAAAAGCGCGTCCGTCGGAAAATCCTCCGCGTCGTATACGTCGATCTTCTGCGCGTGCGGAAGCTCCGGCGTCGTAAATGAATAGAGATTGCCGACCGGCAGATTGATGTGCACCGGACCCGCGTCCTTTCGCGTTGCGGTATACAGCGCTTCGTTGACGAGCTGGATGCAGGCGCGCCGGTCCTCGTCGTCCTTAATCAGCGGCAGGATCGCCGCAAACCGCTTGACATCGTTTTGCGAAACGGTGCGGTCCGTCATCTGAGGCATGAGATCGGTATAGCATGGCGAATGGTGCTGCGACGTGATCGCGATCACCGGCAGTCCGCGGTAATATGCCTCCGTCAGTCCCGGAATATAGTCGCGCGAGGCCGTTGCGCCCGTACACGAGAGCACGACCGGCTCGCCGGACGCGAACGCCAGCCCGCCCGCAAGATACGCCGCGCCGCGCTCGTCGACCGCGGAGTACACCTCGAAAAACGGATCGAGCTGCACCGCCCGCGCGATCGGCACGTTTGTCGTGCCGGGCGAGACGACGATCTTTCTGATCCGATATTGCTTCAGCAGCGCAAGAACGACCTGCGCGTTTTTGTCGTCGGTATACATAAGCCTTCCCTTCTGTGACGCTTCGATCTGTTCACGGACCGGAACCGGCTTCAAAGGCGGCTCCTCCGCCGGCTTTTCGGGTTCGGGCACAGGCGCTGCGGCCGGTTCTTCGGCAAGATCCCGTTCGGTCACAAACGCCGGATGTTCATCCTTCCCGCAGCAGTAGCCGAGATACCGCAAGGATTCGGCGCGAAGCGCTTTCAGGGCATCCTCGGCGCGGATCCAGTCGGTCGGACGGTCCAGGATCCCGGCAACAGCCTTTGCCGCGTCCGTATAGCGGCCCGAAAGTCCGAGCTTGTCCAAAAGCTCCGAAACGCGGTTGCCGGTTTCCTTATGCAGGATCGTCGCAAAGCGCTTTTTGAACAACACGGAAAAGACAGTGCCGTGGAACGAATTGGTCAGCACGTACTCGGCGTTTTTGATATACCACAGAAATTCCTCCGGCGAGCAGACCCGATGGTCCCTGATCCGACAGTTTTCTCCGTTCGGATTGCCGTTGATATCAATGAGATGCAGACCCGTCCGCTGCTCCAGCAGCTTTGCCGCTTCGTTTACCTGCTTCTGGGCAGGACCGGGCATCGTATAGATCACGACGAACGGCTGCTGCGCAAGCGGCTCCTTCGGAATCAGCGCTTCATATGCCGCGGCGTCCAAAAGCAGCGTCGGATCGACGTCGACGTGCATCGGCGTCTTCGCGTCAGCCGCCTGCAGGACCGGACGCAGAAACCGCGTCTCTCGCAATGAAGCCGCGTCGAGATTCTTAAGCATCGGCGCGATCGACTTCTTTGCCGCTTCGGGATCCGCAAAGTACGCGCCGATCGCATAGGTCGCGCGGCGGACGTCCTTTTTGCCGAAATCCAGAAAATACGCGGGATCGAACACGCCGTCCGTCAGCTTGCTGTTCCACAGCTGATCGCTGCCCGCAAGATACAGGTCGCATTTCGGCGGGTGCGCGCGAAGCTGCCGAAGCGTGCTGTATCTGCGCGTTTCATTCAGATGCGCTTTACGGAACGTCTTGAACTTCATTTCCCGCGGAAGCTTCGTCTTTGCGTTCTTCCACGAATGCACCGTGTCGTAAAACCCTTTTACGCCGTGATAGGTGCGGGTGAAGATGTTGCGCGCAGGCTCATGCAGCTTTTTGTTCGCGTAATAGATCGGGTTTTTACGCGACGCATACCGGTTCCAGTGATACCACGGGACGTAGTTGATGACCTCCGCCTCGTTGCCGAGCGATTCCAGTGTTTTCTGCAGGGCATAACACTGCAGCGCAGCGCCGCAGTTGAACGCAAAATGAAATGTAATGATCCCGATCTTCATGCCCGTTATCTGCTCCTCGTCGTTTATTTGCCGCGGCGTTTTTCAAGCGCACGGCGTAATCGGTTCATGCGCTGCTGCGCGGAATCCGCCATATGCCACAGCCGCATCACCAGCGCAAGCAGATGCACGTTTTTACAACGCACCGCAAACGCGATCCACCGGGTCACGCGCGAAACATCCTTTTCCTGCTCGCACCGCACGGCGTTCTGCGTTTCCGGGTAATCCATCAGCTCCTGATAATCCTCGCGCTTTTCCCTGCGCGAAATGTCCGACAGCTCGATCTTCATGCACGCCCGCTGTATGACGAGGGTAAAGATCTGATCCGCCCGGTAGAGATCTCCTTCCAGACCATACTCCTTGAGAAGCGCGCGACGCCGGTTCAGGCCGTTGACCAAATAGCGGAACGTCCCCTTGCGATACCCTCTGGACAGTGAATCTCCCATCTGACGATAGCGGTACAACGCTTCACCGACCACGGCGAACGTATTCATATGCGGAACACAATCCGCGACGAAAATACAATCCTCTTCGTAGCTGATTGCGGGATCAAAGCGAATATGATGCTTTTCGATCATGTCCCGGCGGAACATCTTTGCCCAAACGGAGACGCCGAACAGATTCAGCCGCGACTCCGTATACAGATGCAGAAACTGCCTGGTTTTCTTCATCAGCGTGATCGAATACCGCGTAATGAGCTGTTCCGCTTCCCAGCCTTCTTTGAAACGAACGAATCCGCTGATCACAAGATCCGGCTCATAGGTGCGCATGGCGCCGACCATCTTTTCAAAGTAGGTCTTTTTGCATATGTCGTCCGCGTCCACGAAAATCACATACTCGCCCCGCGCCGCGTCAAGCCCCGTATTCCTTGCCGTCGAAACCCCCGCGTTTTCCTTGTGAATGACGCGAAAGCGCGGATCCTGCTCTGCCGTCTCCTCACAGATGCGTGCGCTGTCGTCGGTCGATCCGTCGTCGATCAGGATCGCCTCCCAATCCCGGAACGTCTGCGTTCTGACGGATTCCAGACATTTCGGAAGATACGCCTCGGCGTTGTAGACCGGAATGACGACGCTGATGGTCGGTGTCTGCTCCATTTGTGTTCCCCCGTTCTCCGCACAAATCAATTCTGTTTCAGTTTCTTCATTTTATGAAGATACTGTTCGTACGTCCAGTAAACGTGCTTCGTTGCGCCGATCTTTTTGATTTCTCCGTGATCCAGCCACACGGCGTGCTCGCAAAGCTCCATCACCGGCGCTTTCGCGTGCGAAACGAACAGCAGCGTCGTTCCGTGATCGAGGAGCTCCCGGATCCGTTTGCGGCACTTTTGCTGAAACGCCGCATCGCCCACCGCCAGCACCTCGTCCACGATGAGAATATCCGGATCGACGACTGTGGCGATTGCAAAGCCGAGGCGCGCGCGCATGCCGCTCGAATAGTTTTTGACCGGCAGCTCCATGAAATCCTCAAGTTCCGCAAACTCCACGATCTTCTCGTACTGCTCCTTCATGAACTTGCGGCTGTGTCCCAGAATCGCGCCGTTGATAAAGATGTTCTCCTTGGCGGTCAGGTTCTGGTCGAAGCCTGCGCCGAGCTCTATCAGCGGAGCGATCTCGCCTTTAACGCTCACGGTCCCCTCGTATGGCTGCAGAATGCCGCAAATCATCTTCAGAAGCGTGCTCTTGCCCGCCCCGTTCGCGCCGATCAGCGCCCACGATTCACCCTTCTGGATCACCAGGTTGATATCCTTCAGCGCGTAAAATTCCTTGAATCGCAGCTCGCGCTTGACGAGCTTTACGAAATATTCCTTCAGGTTGTCCACGCGTTCCCCGGCGATATTGAACCGTACCGAGGCATGCTTGATCCGGATGACGACCTCCGGCCGCGCTGGTTTCGGCGCGGTCTGTTCCGTCGTTGTCTGTTCCGTTGTTGTCTGTTCCGTTACGATCTGTTCCATAGACTGCCCTCAGATATACAGGATAAACTTGTTCTTGGTCGAGTTGAAGGTCAGGATGCCGCCGACCAGCATCACTACGGCATAAACGGCGCCGCGCACCATCAGCTTGGTGACGACCGGATCGTACGCCGAAACATACTGCATGATGAAATAACGGAATTGCTGGATGTAGCTGTACATCGGATTGAATCGGCGGATCGCGACGCCGAGCCCGCCGAGGTTGTTCGTCAGGAAGTAAAAGATCGGCGTCAGGTACATCCACGCCAGTGTGACCACGCTCCAGATGTTTTTGATATCGCGGAAAAAGACGGTCGACGCGGCAAGAAGCAGTCCGAGACCGACGCAGAACAAATACAATTCAACGATCGGAACGATGATCAGAAGATTCATCCAGCGGAACGGTTCTCCGGTTGCAAGCATAACGATGAGCAGCGCGCCGAGCGACAGCACGAAGTTCACCATGCTGCTTGTAACCTTGCTGAGCGTAAAGATATACTTCGGCACATATGTCTTCTTCAGAAGCGCAGCGTTGCCGATCACGGAGTTCAGCGCCTGATTTGTCGATTCCCGCATAAACGAGAACAGGATGTTGCCGCAAATCAGATACAGCGGATAGTTGATCTCCTGGCTGCGTGGGAACATTCTGGTAAACACGATCGCCATGACCACCATCGACAAAAGCGGCGTCAGAATGCTCCAGAGGTAGCCGAGAAAACTCCTCCGGTATTTCAGCTTGAGATCGCGCTGCACGAGCAGCACCAAAAGATCCCAGTACCGGGAAAACCTCCGAAACCAGCCCCTGACGGTATTTACGATCTTTTTCATCTGCTTTCTGTCATCTCCTTGATTGCCCGGGTCGTTCGCTCCGAACTCCCGCCGTCGCGCAGCGGGAAGAACCGGTCGACCCGCTTCTCATATTCCGCCGCCATACGGCAGCCGTTTCCGATCACTCCGGAAAGCGCGCCGACCGCTTCGGGAACGGTATCGGCGATCGGTCCGAACCCGTCCCGCTCATAATCGAAGTACCCCGTCGGAAGGTGTCCCTTCCGGTACGATTCCCGATCGAACTGATAATAGACGACCGGTTTTTTCATGAACGCGAAATCCATGTACACGCTTGAAAAATCCGTGACGAGCACCGCCGCCCGCCGGAGAAGCTCCGGCACGGAGACCTCGTCCCATTTTTTGACCGCGACGCGTTTCGACGTCGAGGAAAAGCACGTTTCAAACCGCCCGACGTTGCGGTGCACGCAGAAAACGGCATGCCTGCCGGTCGCCTCCAGCAGCGCGTCGAGCGCCGGATCGTTCAAAAACGCCTGCCAGCCGCGGCAGTACTCGCTGTCCTTGAACGCCTCGGCGGTCTTGCAGTCGCGCTCCAGCCACATCCGCCACGTCGGCAGGATCAGCACGAGCGACGGGTCCGCTTCGGCGTCGAGCAGCGCGTCGAACCGGCACAGTCCCAAAAGCTTTACAACACCGTCGGGATAGCCGAACGTGTCGCGCACATACTCGTATTCCGGCTCTGCCGCACAGCAGAACATGGAAAAGCCCGTGACCGGCGCGTACAGATACGGCAGATCGTCCTTGATCACGCCGTGCTGCAAAAACACGCGGCGGTTTTTCAGCCATCCCAGCACGACCTCGAAGAGGTAGCAGACCGCCGCGTTCGGCTTTCCGCCCTTCTGGCTCGAAATATTGACCTCGGCGGCAAGGTAGTACACCCAATGCCGCAAGCTTCCGAACGGAACGACCGGACCTGTCGCCGCGACCTTTTCATACGCCGGCGAGCGGCGCCGGATCGCGTAGACCGCGTCGATCTCCGGATGCTTCGCCCGAATGTGTGAAAAGAGTGCGAACGCGTTGTCCTGCGCTTCCATGGCGTATTCGCACAGCAGCCACAGATGCTTCCGCTTCCTTTTGTAGACAGCCGCGGGCAGCAGCGCCAGCAGAAGCAGGAAGAAGTGCCCGATATCGCCCAATCGGACCCGTCTGAGCTTTGCGAAAACCGATTCCTTCATAGCCAATACCTTCCGACGCCGTGCAGGCAGTAGCCGAAAAAGCGAATGCACCGCTTAAAAAAGCCCAGTCTGAGATACCCGTACGTCTTCCACGCCGTCACGGCGGACCGCCATTTATTGCCCGACTTGGACCCGGTCGTAACGCGATACCGCACCAGCGGCTCGTTGACGCCGACCGCCTTTGCGCCGTCGTTTAAGATCCGGTACCAGCAGATCAGATCCTCGTGCAGATCGCTCCGCTCCATCGGATGCCGTTCATATACGTCCCGCCGGACAAGCACCGTGCTCGTCACGACGTCGTTTCCGTACAGAAGCCGCTCAGCCGTGACCGTTTCCGGAACGCGAAAGATCCTTCCCGTCTCTTTTCCGGTCTCGTCGATGCAGACCGCCGCCGTATAGACAAGCGCCGCATCCGTTTCCTCCGCCTTTCGAAGCTGCTTACGGAGCTTATCCGCTTCCCAGACGTCGTCGCTGTCCAAAAAGGCGATCCACTCCGCCTGCGCAGCGCGCACAGCGGCGTTTCGCGCGGCTGCGACGCCGCCGTTTTCGGGAAGCGTGATCACCCGAACACGCGCATCCTCCCGGGAAAGCCGGGACAGGATCGCGGGCGTGCCGTCGTCGGATCCGTCGTCGGTCACGATCACTTCGATTTCACGAAGCGTCTGCGAAAACGCCGAGCGAACGCTTTCCTCGACGGTCCTTTCACACCGGTATGCGGGCATGATGACGCTGACGCGCGGGGTCATTCGGCTTCCTCCTCTCCGTCCGGCAGCGGAAGCGCTGTAAGGTCCTCGTAAACGAGATCCCCGAACGCCTTCTTTCCGACGCGCGTGCATGCGCGAAGGAGCCGGATCGCGGGATTTATCAGCTTCGAACGCTTCGGCGTTCTGCCCTGCTGCCGCATGGCGTGTTCGATCAGATCGCAGGTTGCGATCGGTTCCGGTTCCTGCGGG
>CAMNHT010000016.1 GCA_946539625.1 uncultured Clostridia bacterium
GCAATTCATGTCCGCAAGGACAATTCATGCGCCGCAGGCGCTATTCCTTCCCTGCCCGTTTTCTTTTGCGGTATTCAGCGAAGCGACCCAAAGTCTTCTGATCTTACTGCATGCGTGATACAGCGTTTTGTATTCTTCGTCGATCAGCAGCCCGGATTGATGAAACACGTCGAGCCGGCAATCGGTTTCGCAGCATTCCTTCAGAGCAATCCGGAGCTTAAAAACAAAATCAGCCCGTCCGAACGCATAGTTTGCTTCGTGAATATTCGCACCGATGCTTGTACCGCTGCGTAAAAAGCCGGTTGATGATCGCTGCGCTTTTTCCGCGGGAGCGCATGGTCTCACATGCACGAATGATTTCGACGGCAAACGCTTTTGAATACGTGATCAGGGCATTATCCGGCATTTTGTTTCCTCCGGAGTTCAGATGAATTGGCTGCGCCGTGAATTGACGCCTTCGGCATCATTATAGCAAACATTTCGGAAATAGGAAAGAGAAACCTATACAAACGCGCGAAAAAATCGTATAATGTAGGCAATGATCGAAAGGAGCCGTTTTTATGCGCTTATTTATCGCCGTGCCGCTGCCGAAGGACGTGCAGCGCGCCGTTTTTACCGCCGGGGAGGGTCTGCGCGTCGCAAGCACCGCGGGCAGGTTCGTGCCGGCCGGCAATTTTCATGTCACGCTTCGGTTTTTGGGCGAAAGCAACAAGCTTGCCGATATCGCCGCCGCCATGCACGAGGCGGTGAAGGACGCGCGTCCGTTTACGCTCAGGCTCGGCACGCTCGGTTCGTTCACCCACGGCGGCGCACGGACGAGCTTCCTTTCCGTGACCGGCGATCTCGACGAGCTGAACCGCATCCACGAAACGCTCGAAGCGGCGCTCTACGAATACGGCTTTGCGGGCGGCAAGGTGCGCTTTACGCCGCATATCACGCTTGCCCGCGCCGTCGAGCACGGCGATCTATCTAAGATCCACGTTCCGAACGCGGCGTTTCCCGTGCGCTCGATCGTGCTTTTCGAAAGCACCAACGAAAACGGCCGCATGGTGTATACGCCCGTGCACACCGAAGTGTTTTAGAGAAGAGTTGAATCATGAACAACGACGGAAGGAACTGTACAGAAAGTCGGACATGCAAAGAAAAGCCTCATTCGGCGGCCGTTGATCCGGGCAAAAAAGTTGCGAACCGCTCCGGCTTTCATTCTTCAATATTCTATTTATTGGTACCTGAGGAGGCATCATGGCGTCATTGACGATTTATAAGGGCGGGGCGCACACCGGAAAGAGCACAGCGCTCTATGAAAAGATCCGCGAACACCGCAAAAACGGCGAGCACGCGATCCTTTTGGTGCCCGAGCAGGCGACGTACGCCGCGGAGCAAAAGCTTTGCGCCAGGCTCGGTGGGCTTTTGGGCGTTGAGGTCTACAGCTTCGAACGCTTTTCCGAACGGCTTCTTTCGCATTCGGGACGCACGCGTCCGTTCCTGTCGGTCGAGGGGCGGCACATGGTGCTGCGCCGCGCGGCGTACCGCGTGAGGAACAAACTTACCGTCTTTTCGCGCGTGTCACAGGCGCCGGGCTTTGCCGAGACAATGGACGAATGGATCGGTCGGCTGAAGCAGAGCTGCATCACGCCGGACGATCTCGAAGCGGCGATCCGATCGCTCGATCCCGAATCGCTGCTCTTCAAAAAGCTTTCCGACATGCTTCTCATCTACCGGGACAGCGAGGAATTCCTTGCGTCGCGCTATCTTACCGCGCAGGACCTGCTTTCGGAAGCGCTGACGGTTTTGAACGACGCGGACCTTTCCGAAACATACGTGTACGTGGACGACCTCGATCGCACGCGCGAGCAGGTCATGCGGCTTTTGAAGGGCATCATCCTTGCCGCAAAGCACGTCACGGTCACGCTTCGCGCCGAAGACGATCCGCGCCTTTTTGCACTGTTCAAACCGGAGGAGGAGCGCGCGGCTGCGCTTGCGGCGTTTTGCGCCGAGCGGAGCATTCCGTTTTCCGTGCGCGCGTTCGAAACGCAGAGCGTTCCGGTCGATCCCGCGCTGAATCACCTTTCAAGCGGACTGTTTATGCCCGAGCCGAAGCCGTACGAGGGGGAGAACAACGCGGTTCGCGTGACCGGCTATGCGACGCAGACGATGGAAGCGGACATGGCCGCGGACCGCATCCTCGATCTTGTGAGATCGGATGAAACGCTGCGCTATTCGGACATCGCGATCGTCGTTTCTTCGCTCGAAACCTACGCGCCGCTCCTTCGCCGCGCGTGCCGGCTTCGCAATATCCCGCTGTTTTTCGACGCGTCGCGCCCGATCCTCGGACACGCGGCGACCGATTTTGTGCTGTCTTCGGTCAAAGCGGCGGTCGACTCGCTGAACGTCAACGATTTTCTGCACGTGCTGAAAAGCGGCTACGCGGGCGTGTCCGCGTTCGATACCGAGATCCTCGAAAACTATCTTTTGCGCTACGGACTGTTCGGAAGCGCTCTTTTAAATCCCCTTACGATCGGCGAGGTGCCGGAGGAGGCGGAACAGGCCCGTGCCGCGATCGTGCCGAAGCTGCTTGCACTCAAAGAATCGCTTTCCGAAAAGACGGCGGGCGGCAAGGTGCGCGGCGTGTATGCCTATCTCAAAGCGACGGGACTCCGTGAACAGCTCGAGGCTGAAGCGGACGCGCTGCAGGGCGCGGGCGAATCGCAGGACGCGCAGACCTATGCGCAGATGTGGAACACGCTGATGACGCTGTTTTCGCAGATCGACGCGATCATGGGCGACGTGCCGATGGGACAGAAGGAGTTTGTCGCGCTGCTCGAGGAAGGGCTTTCGAGCTATCAGATCGGCGTGCTGCCGGGAAAATCGGATCAGGTCGTGCTCGGCGATCTCGTGCGCACGCGCCTGAACCGCAGCCGCGTGCTGTTCCTCCTCGGCTGCACCGAGGGCGTCTTTCCGCCGTCGAGGAGCGATGACGCGCTCCTGAACGATGCGGAACTGAATAAAATGGAAGCAAGCGGGCTTTCGGTGTGGGGCAAGACGGCGCTTCTTTCCGAAGCGGACCGCCTGCAGCTGTATACGCTTTTAACGAAGGCGACCGAGCGCGTCTTCTTCTCGTACCCGTGCGCGGGCGCGACGGGTGAGCTTGTGCCTTCGCCGGTTTTGAAAACGGTCGAAACGCTGTTCCCGCTTCCGAAAACGCAGGTGATCCTGAAAAACACCGCGCTGCCCGAGACCCCTGCGGCAGGTTTTGAACGGCTTTCCGAGCTTCTTCGGATCTACCGCACCGAAGGCGTATCCATGACCGACCTTCCGCCGCTGTTGGCGTATTATAAAAACGATCCCGCGTACGCGGAAGCGACCGAAGCGCTTCTGGACGAGCGCGCGGGTACAAAGGCGGAAACACAGCTCGGAAAGACGCTTGCAAGAAAGCTGTACGGCGATGCGCCGTCGATGAGCGCAAGCCGGCTGGAGCTTTTCGCCCGCTGTCCGTTTGCGCAGTATCTCCGCTACGGGCTCGGCGCCGAGGAGCGCAAGGAGGCGACCGAGCGCGCGGACAACGTCGGCACATTTTTGCACGACGCGCTGGATCGGTTTGTAAAGACGGCGCTTGCGGAGGGCAGGGACCTCCGCGCCATGACGAACGACGAGGCGGACGGGATCATCGACCGAATTTTAGAGCCGCTGAAAAAAGAGCATAACGACGGCATTTTCCAGCGCAACGCGCGTCTTCGTGAAGCGCTCTTCGTGCGCGAGCGCATGATCCGCTGGTGCGTATATTCCGTGCTGCGGCAGATCCGCGAAGGCGGCTTTACGATCGCCGCGACCGAGGCGGGTTTCGGCAAAAACGGCGAGCTCTCGCCCGTTTCGCTTGTGCTGTCCGACGGCACAAAGATCCCGATAAGCGGCAAGATCGACCGCATCGACCGTACGCCGGACGGCGCAATGTTCCGCATCGTGGACTATAAGACCGGCAGGAACCATACCTTTGACCCGTCCAAGTTTTCGAGCGGCGAGACGATCCAGCTTCCGCTGTATCTTGAGGTCGCAAAAAGCTTCGGCGGCGAAGCGGTCGGGATGTACTATATGCCGCTGTCCGCGGACCCGCCCGAATCGCAGGATGAAACGCCGATGAATCCGCTGTCCGGCGTGACGGCAAGCGACGAACAGGCGATCCGTGTGAGCGACGCGTATTTTGACAAAAAATCCGCGCTGATCCGAAATCTGACAATCAGAAAGGACGGTTTTTCGGGCGATCTCGTCACGCGCGAGGAGCTGGAATCGCTGAAAAACATGGCGATCAGGACCGCCGCGGTCAATGCGGAGCGCATCCTCTCCGGCGAGGCGAACATGTATCCCACCGAGGACGCCTGCACATGGTGTCCCTTCGGCGCGGTATGCCGGTTCGATTCGCAGCTCGACTGCAAACGGCGCAGCGTGCCGAAGCGGAAACTTGACGACCTTCTGAAAAAGGGAGGTGAGGACGAATGAGCTTTACCGAAGCACAGATCGACGCGATCAAAAAAGGCGGCAATCTGATCGTTTCCGCGGCGGCGGGCGCGGGCAAGACGACCGTGCTCACCGAGCGCGTGTATCGGCTCGTCACCGAGGGTACGAAAATCGAACACATGCTTGTGCTGACCTTCACGCGCGCCGCGGCGGGCGAAATGAAGACCCGCATCGCAAAGCGTCTGTCCGAAGCCGCAAAGGACGCGTCGGGCAAGCAGGCGGCATACTTCCGCGAGCAGGCGGCGGCAGTCGCGAACGCGAGCATCTCCACGATCGACGCGTTCTGCGCAAAGGTCGTATTCCGCCATTTCTTCCGCGTGGGGCTGACGCCGTCGGTCAAAACGCTTGATGAGACCGAAACGGCGGTTTTGCGCGGGGAGACGCGAAACGCCGTGCTCGATGCGCTTGCCGAAAAGCTGCCGTCGGACTATCGGGAGCTGATCATCGCGTTCAACGACGATTCCGCGCTTCTCAATGCGATGGAGGGCTTTGAAAGCTTTCTGTCCGCGCAGCCGGATCCCATGGAATGGATCGACCGGAACGAAGCGGCGATCGACGATCCGGAAGCGCTTGCGGTGCAGCTTCATCACGCGCTTGAAAGCGACAAAACGGAGCTCATCCGTGCCATCGACGCGCTGCAGCGCGAAACGGACAGGCTTTCGCCGGCATACAGCAAGATCCTTTCGATCCTTTACGATCTTCTGTCCCGCGCGCGCGGGGCGCTGACGCGCGAAACGCGTGAGGACTACGCCGCGTCTTTACGCGGCATCCTCGACTTCAAGGATTCGCTGCGGTTTCCGAACGGCACGCCGGAGGAGGACAAGGCGGGCGTACAGGAGGCAAAGCAGGCCTTCCGAAAGATCGTGAAGGAGCAGGCGGAGCGGAACGGCGTGCCGGTCAAAACGATCCGCGAACAGGAGCAGGCGGCGGCGCCGATCCTTCGTTCGTTCTACGCGCTGATGCGCGCGTATCTCGACGCGTTTTCCGAAGCGAAGCGCGCAAGGAACGCGATCGACTTTTCCGATCTCGAGCACATGACGATCGAGATTCTGAAGGACGACGAGATCGCCGCGGAGTACCGCGAGAGATTTCAGACGATCATCGTCGACGAATATCAGGACAGTAACCGCGTGCAGGAGACGATCTTAAACCGCATCGCGCGTCCCGGCGGGCTGTTCTTTGTCGGCGACGTGAAGCAGTCCATCTATCGCTTCCGCATGGCGGAACCGGGGCTGTTCCTCGAAAAATGCGACACGTTCCGCGGGGAGCGCGGCACGCGCATCGACCTCGGACACAATTTCCGTTCCGGCAAAGCCGTCGTCGATGCGGTCAACGCGACGTTCGAAACGATCATGAAAAAACCGGTCGCAGGCATCGAATATGACGCGCGGGCGAGGCTTTTGCAGGGGGATCCGACCGTGCCGGACGGCAGGGCGGAGCTGCATCTCTTTGAAAAGGAAAACGATCCGAACGAGGAAGAAACGCTTGCGGACGCCGAGGCGGAGGCACGGTTTGCGGCGAAGATCATTTACGAACGCATGCAGCGTCCGATCGTGGAAAAAGGCAAGGAACGCGCATGTCATTTCGGCGACTTCGCAGTGCTGCTGCGCAACAAAAAGTACGCGCGCGTCTGGGCGCAGACGCTGTCCGAGCAGGGCATTTCCTGTTACGCGCAGGCGTCGGGCGGGTACTTTGATGCGATCGAGGTGAAGCTCCTTCTGAGCTTCCTCTCCGTGCTCGACAACCGCCGGCAGGATATTCCGCTGCTTGCCGTGCTGCGCTCGCCGCTGTTCGGCTTTACCGACGCGGAGCTTTCCGCGATCCGCATCGGCATGCGAAAAGGCGCATTTCTGGACTGCCTGCTTTCGGCAAGGGAGACCGAGCCGAAGGTCGCCGCGTTCTTCGATACGCTCGAGCGCTATGAAGCGCTGTCCAGGCGCATTCCGCTCGGCGAGCTCATCGAACGCATCCTCGACGAAACGCACTACCGCGAAATGGTGGGCGTGCTCGCGGGCGGCGAACAAAGACTTGCGAATCTTTCCGCGCTCATCCGCGCGGCGCAGGACTGTGACGCGGCGGGCATGAGCGGCGTGCACGGCTTTTTACGCTTTATGGAAAACGTCAGGGCGACCGACAAGCTCGGCGCGGCGGCGACGGTCACGGCGGACGTTGTGCGCATCATGACAGTCCACGCTTCGAAGGGGCTGGAGTTTCCGGTCGTGTTCTACGCGGGGCTCGGCGGCATGTTCAACACCAAGGATGAAAAGAAAGCGCTGCTGCCGTATGCGGAGATAGGCACGGGGCTTCGGTACTTCGACAAGTACGGCGTGAAGCACGAAACGCTGACGCACCAAAACGCCGTGCGCGCGGTTTCCGACGCGTCGTGGGCGGAGGAACTTCGCGTGATGTATGTGGGCATGACGCGTGCCAAGCAGGAGCTGTATCTTCTGGGCTCGGTATCGAACGCCGAAAAATGCGTCGCCGAGATCCGGATGCCGACGCTTTTATCCATTCGCAAAGCCAACACGCCGCTGAAGCTGCTTCTGCCTGCGCTGAACGGGCATATCACACCCAAAGTGCATACCAAGAGCGAGTTTTTGCGCGATACGCGGCTTCATACCGAAAGCAATGTCGGGGAGCCCACCGCGCAGGAGCGCAGGGACCTTGAAGCGCGGTTTTCGTGGGTCTATCCGCACCCGATCGTCGATACGCTGCCGGACAAAACCTCGGTCACGGGGCTTTCGAGGGACGAGTCGCCGGAGTTTCTGGAACCCGCGTTCGGGATCGGCTACGACGTTCTTTCGGAGGGCAGCGCGGTGCACCGCGCGCTCGAACGCATCCCGCTTGCCGATGAAGCGGCGCGGGCGGCGTTCTTACAGGAGATCCCGGACGTGACCCCGTTCCATGCCGACGCGATCCGCGATTTCGCGTCGTCGCCGCTGTTTCTTCGCATGGCAAAGGCGGCGCGCGTCGAGCGTGAATGGAGCTTCCTGTGCCCGATGCCCGCGAACACGCTGCTGGACGGTACGGAATCCGATGAACCGATCCTTCTGCAGGGCGTGATCGACGCGTGCTTTATCGAGGACGGCGCGTGGGTGCTGCTCGATTATAAGACCGACCGCGTGACCGGCGACCCGAACGAGTATGCAAAGAAGCACACGCGGCAGGTCGCGCTGTACGCAAAAGCGCTTCAGAAGCTTTCCGGACTTCCGGTAAAGGAGCGCTGTATCGTGCTGCTCGGGGCAAAGGCGGTGGTGCGGGTATGAGAAACTATCCCGAAGCATTCTTATCGCGCATGCGGGAGCAGCTCGGCGAAACCTTTCCGGCGTTTCTTGCCGCGCTGAACGAACCGCCCCGTAAGGCGCTCAGGATCAATACGCTCAAGACGGACAGGGAGGAGCTTTCAAAGCTTTTAGACCTTCCGCTGCCCGCGCTCGAGGAAAACCCGGACGGCGCGGCTTTACCTTTGGACTTCAACCCGAACGCGACGCCGCTGCACGCCGCGGGGCTCTTTTATATGCAGGAGGCGACGGCGCAGGCGCCGGCCGCCGCGCCGGAACTGCCGGATGAACCGGTCGTACTCGACCTTTGCGCCGCACCGGGCGGCAAGAGCGCGCAGCTTGCGGCAAGGATGCACGGCGGCGTGCTGATTTCGAACGAGATCGTTCCGAACCGCGCGGAGGTGCTTGCGGGAAATCTGGAGCGAATGGGCGTGACAAACGCGATCGTGACAAACGCCGAGCCGACGCCGCTCTGCGAGCGGTTACGGAACCGCTGCGACGTCGTGCTTGTCGACGCGCCGTGCGCGGGCGAGTCGATGTTCCGAAAGGACGAACAGGCGGTACGCGACTGGTCAATTGAGCATGTGGGAACCTGCGCCGCGCGGCAGAGGGCGATCCTCGAAGATGCGCAGAAGGCCGTGAAGCCCGGCGGCACGCTCGTCTATTCGACCTGCTCGTTCTCCCCGCAGGAAAATGAGGAGACGGTTCGATATTTTCTCGACCGACACACGGATTTTTCGCTTGTTTCGATGCGGCGGTATTATCCGCACACGAGCGCGGGCGAGGGGCAGTTTTTTGCGGTGCTCGTGCGAAACGGTACGCGCGTTCCGTCCGCGTTTTCGATCGGAAAAAGCGACAAAGTCCCCGCGTTCGACGCATTTCAGGATGCTGTGCGCTTGCCCGCGGGACAGATAAAGTGTTTACGGGACGGGCGCGTGCTGCTGCTTCCGCCGATGCCGTTTCCGTTTGAGGGAATCCGCATCGTGCGGGCGGGACTCCTTTTGGGCGAAGTGAAGGGCAGCCGCTTCGAGCCCGCGCACGCGCTTCCTTTAGCGGGGCGGGAGACACCGTTTTTGCAGAGATGCGAACTGTCGTTCGACGAGGCGATGCGCTATCTCAAAGGCGAGACGCTCCAAAAGGACGCAGAGAAGGGCTACGGCGCCGCGACATACATGGGGCATGCGCTGGGTCTCTATAAGGCGTCGGACGGCATGCTGAAAAACCATTATCCGAAGGGTCTCAGATTGTTGAAATAATGCGCGGACGGGCAATGCCCGTCCATACAGGCGAACAACAGCCGAATGATTGAGGAGGGCTTATGGATCAGAGCAAGTTGGAGCGCTTCGACATGCAGAAGCCGCCGTGCCGCACGGCGTGGTATCTGCGTCCTTTGACGTGGCTTTTAAGCGCGCCGGACGTATTAAAGCACGGCGCGATCATCAAAAAGATCGGCGTGGAGGGACTGAAGCCGCCGTATCTTTTGCTGTGCAATCATAACGCGTTTCTGGACTTCAAGGTCGCGACAAAGGCGATTTACCCCGCGCGCGCAAACTACGTCGTGGCGATCGACGGGTTCATCGGGCGCGAGTGGCTTCTCCGCAAGGTCGGCTGCATCTGCAAACGCAAGTTTACAAATGATATTACGCTGATCCGGCAATTGAAACGCGTCGTGCAAAACGGCGATATCAACGTGATCTATCCCGAGGCGCGGTATTCTTTGTGCGGGACGACCGCGGTTCTGCCCGCGTCGCTCGGCAAGCTCTGTAAGCTTTTAGGCGTTCCGGTCGTGACGTTCATCTGCCGCGGACACCATATCAATTCACCGTTCTGGAACCTGCATGATCGCGGCGTGAAACCCACGGAAGCGGAGATGACGCTTTTGTTCTCGGCGGAGGAATTGAAAACCGCGACGCCGGACGAGATCAACGAGAAGATTGTGCAGGCGTTTCAATACGACGATTATGCCTGGCAGCGGGAAAAGGGCGTTCGCGTGACGTACGAAAAGCGCGCGGAGGGGCTTCATAAGGTCCTCTACCAGTGTCCTGCGTGCGGGACGGAGTATAGAATGGCAAGCGAGGGGACGCACCTCTATTGCAAGGCGTGCGGCAAGCGCTGGTTCTACAACGAGGACGGCACTTTGAAGGCGGAGACCGGCGAGACGGAGTTTTTCCATATCCCCGACTGGTACGAGTGGGAACGCGCGAATGTGCGAAAGGAAGTCGAAGCGGGAACGTATGATAGCGGCGATCTGCCGGTGACGGTGCGCTCGCTTCCGAACGCGAAGCGGTTCATCCTGCTCGGCGAGGGCACGATGCGACACGACATGGAGGGGTTTCACGTGTCCGGCACGGACCCGGACGGCGATCCGTTCACGATGGAAAAGAGCGTGCCGTCGCTGTACTCATGCCACATCGAATACGAATACCTCGGCAGGTTCGGCGACTGCGTGGACCTCAATACGCTCGAGGACACGTGGTACATTTACCCGCATGACTGCGATTTCGCCGTGACCAAGATGGCGCTTGCGACCGAGGAGCTGTACTTCCATGACTGCCGCAAAAAGGGCATTCCGGTGAAACCCGGTTTGGCGTAATGGCGACGCATGAAATGCGGCTGAACCCCGCGCCGTTTTCGATGATCCAAAGCGGGGAAAAGACGATCGAGCTGCGGCTGAATGATGAAAAGCGGCAAAGAATCGCCGTCGGGGATACGATCACGTTTACCGAAACGGACACAGGCGAGAAGCTTTCTGTGACCGTCACGGCACTGCACGTCTTTCCGTCGTTTAGCGAACTGTACCGCGCGCTGCCGCTCGATCAATGCGGCTATACCGAAGCAGATGTGAAAACGGCAAGCCCGGACGATATGCTTGCGTACTATTCAAAGGAACAGCAAAGACAATACGGCGTCGTGGGGATTGCCGTTGCGGTGCTTTAGCGGGGCGTCGGGGTATTCTGCAATATCCGTTGTTGCGCTGCTTGACGGGCTGCCGAGGTCGTCAGCCCCTGCATCCGCTGTAAAGAATCTTGTGCTGTCGATCCGGTAAAGGGCATTATCGCCGGTGTAAATATATTGTAGGGGTCGTCGACCTCGACGACCCGTCGAGAAACATGAAAGCGGGACGGGAAGATACGATCTTCCCCTACGGAACTTTCAAAACGGCAGCTCGGCGGCGTCCGAAAGCGTTCGGACGCCGTCTTTCAGTTCCGTCTGCAGAACGGCGACCGTGAAGGAATTCACCTTCTTAAGATCGCTCATGAGCCCGACAAGCTCATAGATCGACAGACTGGAGGTAAACGCGCCGCGCGTGGCTTTCCGAAACGCCGGCAGCTCCCAAAGCTTCACCTTTCCGAGATATTGTACGATCCCGACGCCGAACTGCGCCATCGAAGCGGCGCGCTGTTCGTCCGGCTCGTTCAGCATTTTTGAAAACGCTTCGAGGTCGATCGTCACGCCGTCCGCCGTGAGGTCCGGCGCAAATGAAAAAAACGCTTCCATACAGGAAAAATCGACGCACAGGTACGCCGGCGCGCGATAGCCCAAAAGATTTTTCACCGCCCAAACAAGGTTCCAGCAGCCCTCGCGTTCGGACTCTGCGCGCGCCGTTGCCGTTCCGATCGGCGCGGTATCGACGCGCTCCACCTTCGCGTTTTCGCCGAGCGTATAAACCGCCGATACCGTTTCGCACGGGATCGCGACGACCGTCGCCTTCGGCGGTTCTACCCGTACAAGCAAAACGGCGATCGCTTCGCCGTTCTGCGTTCCGATCGCCATGAATTCCTTGATTTCGTCATTGTATATGCCGTCCCGCGGGTTTTTGGGAATGCCCGCCGCCTCCGGCGTGCCGGTACCCGTCGGGGAGGGAGAAGCGGACGGCTCTGCGGGGACCGGTGTAGGCGCAGAAACGTCCCCTTCCGGCACCAGCGGAAGGAAGTACGGCGTGGGCTGCGGCGTCTCCGTCGGAGACGGCGAGGGGGTCGGCGTTTCCGTCGGCACGGGCGACGCGGTCACGGGCGGCACCGAGGGCTCTGCGGGGACCGGCTCCTTTTGATGGAAGTAGGTCAGAAAAATCAGAAGACCGACGAGAAGAAGTACGGCAACGCCGGAAAGCGACACAATCAGGATCATTTGTTTGCGGGATAGCTGCATGGAAAAACCTCCGAAGCGGTTGTTTCCGACAGTATGTGGAAAAAATGCGGTTTTATGCACGCAACAAAAAAGACGGGCATGCCCGTCTGTTTTCGATCGGTTCAGATCCGCTTTAAGATCGCGTCTAAAAGCGCGTCCGCCGCCGCGTCCTTTTTCATCAGCGGCAGCGCCGTTTCGCCGTCCTTAGTGATCAGCGTCAGCACGTTCGTTTCCACCGCAAAGCCCGCGCCGGGCTCCTTCACATTGTTTGCCGCGATCATGTCGAGGTTCTTTTTTTCGAGTTTTTTGCGGCTGTTTTCAAGCATGTGCTCGGTTTCCATCGAAAAGCCGCAAAGAAACTGTCCGGGGCGCTTTTCTTTTCCGAGCGTGCCGAGGATGTCCTTTGTGCGTTCCAGCGGGATCGAAAGCGCATCGTCGCTCTTTTTGAGCTTGTTGTCGGCAACGGTCGCCGGGCGGTAGTCCGCAACCGCCGCCGCCTTGATGATGATATCGGCGTCCGGAGCATATTGCATCACCGCGTCAAACATATCCTCCGCCGTCACGACGTCGACCGTGTTCACGTACGCGGGCTTTTTCAAAGCCACAGGTCCGGAAACGAGCGTCACCTCGGCGCCTCTGCGCGCCGCCGCGGCCGCGATCGCATAGCCCATGCGTCCCGAGGAATGGTTGGTCAGATACCGCACGGGATCGAGCGCTTCCTGCGTGGGACCCGCGGTGACGAGCACACGCTTTCCGGAAAGATCCTTTTCATGCGCAAGCGCGTGCAGACAGACCTCCAAAAGATCCTCGGGTTCGGGCAGCCGCCCTTTGCCCTCCGCGCCGCAGGCAAGACGCCCCTCGGCGGGCTCCACGATCTCCCAGCCGTAATGACGGAGCGTTTCGATGTTGTCCTGCGTGACGGGATTTTCGTACATGCCGGTGTTCATCGCAGGCGCGACGGCTTTCTTGCAGCGGCAGGCAAGCACCGTGGTGGTCAGCATGTCGTCCGCCAGTCCGTGCGCAAGCTTTGCGATCACGTTTGCGGTCGCCG
>CAMNHT010000017.1 GCA_946539625.1 uncultured Clostridia bacterium
ATGGAGGAAATGTGGGTCACGTATCGCGATCTGCGCTTTGCAAAGCGCATAGCGGTGTTCAATACCATCTTTCCGATCCTGGTCTTCTTTGCTTCATTCGTCATCCTCGCGATGAACGTGCTGAATGAAGTTTACTATTACACTGCCGCGGCAAATGCGGTCTGCTTCATACCGACGTTCATCTGTATGATCGTCGTGAACAACTACTTCTCCTATCGGAGACCGCAGCAGTTCAACAAGAAGGGGGGCGACGACAGTGCGAATTAACCGCCGTCTCATTCCGATTCTGCTTCTTGCCGTGCTGATCGCATCGGCGTTCCTGCCGTGCTTTACCGCTTCGGCGTACGCGGATTCCGCTTCGTTCGACGGCCTTCCCTCGCGGTACAACAGCGAAACGGGCTTTTATGCGGTTATCGCGGACGAAGCTGATCTGCTCACGCCCGATGAAGAATCCAAGCTGCTTGAAAAGATGGTTCCGCTGACCGCGTACGCGAATATCGCCGTATACACCGTCGATACGCCCACGAATCTGCAGGACTACGAGCGCGCAAAACAAAAGCGTGTGGAACTCTTCGGACAAACTGCCGATGCGGCGGTCTTCATGGTGGATATGTACCTGCGCCGCATCATCATCCAGCGCCGCGGCAATATGGAAGCATTCTTCAACAACAGCCGCGCGAACAACATCACAAACAATGTCGCATCGATTGCCAAAAAAGGCGATTATTACAGGACGTGCGCTACGGCGATGGAACAGATGCTCGACGTCATTCAGGACCGCAATATACCGGAGCCCATGAAGTACCTGAGCAACGGCGTGATCGCGCTGATGCTCGGATCGCTGATTGCGTATCTTATCGCGGTCGTCACCTCCACCACCATTCGTAAATCCGCTTTGAAAAACGCGGACAACAGCGAAACGGTCAGTATGAACGAGCAACCGCTTCAGGTGAAGGTTTTCAGCAGCGTCAAGGTCGGCGAAAAGTCCGTGACGCGCAGCAGCAGCTCCGACGGCGGTTCGAGCTGCGGTTCCAGCTGCGGCGGCTCCAGCTGTGGTTCCAGCTGCGGCGGTTCAAGCTTCTGATCCCCAATCGAAAACAGCATTTATCTGCGCAAAACCTCTTTTGCCGCCCGGCAGGGGAGGTTTTTTGTCGCATTCCGTTCCATTCGCGGCGGTGTGGTCTGATCGACAGCCGGACACGTCAGACCGTTTGCACCGCATGTTCATGATTTATTTACGACAGGACCGAACCAAACGCACTGTTTGTTGTAGACAAGCACTGTTTTCAGTGGTAAAATGATTAATCGAATCACATGTTCCGCCGCGTATCCGAAACCGGAAACGAATTCGGATATACCTGTACGTGAAAAACGAATGAGGAGGTTCATCAACTGTGATCTGTCCGAATTGCGGAAAAATCATTACACCTGACGAAAAGATATGCAAGCTTTGCGGGATGCCGACCGAGCCTGCCGCGAGCAGGCGGAGCGTTCCGCATTCGGCTTCGACGGCAGAAGAAGAGGATGATGATACCGAGCTTTATTATATGCCGGGAAGCGCCTCTATGCAGGCGCACCGGGAAAGAGAACGTGTCGAGTATGAGAAGGAGACGAACAGACAGCGGAAAAGACGGATCCTGATCCTGGCGGTCATTGCTGTAATCACAGCCGTCGCGGTCTGTGCCGCTGTTGTTCTGTTTGCATGCAGTACTTGCGGAAGAGCGGAGCCTGCCGCCATATCAACGCCCGAACCCACAGCCGTACCGGTCACGGCCGAACCGACCGCAGAAGCGACGGAAACGCCGACAGAGGAGCCGACAGAAACGCCGACCGCGACGCCGACAGCAACGCCGACTGTAACGCCGACAGTGACGCCCGCTGCGACGCGGATGGTGACGCCGACCGCAACGTCTGCGCCGACGCCGAAACCGACGCGAAAGCCCACCCCGAAACCGACCGCAAAACCGACCGCGACGCCCAACGTGACGTCCGGGCCGACGAGCGTGCCTTCTCCGACGAGAGCGCCTTCTCCGACGGCAGCACCGGACCCGACGAACACGCCGTCCCCGACGGCAGTACCGGATCCGACGGACACGCCGTCCCCAACGACTGCGCCTTCTCCGACGAATGTACCGCAAACAAGGCCTCCGCTGACGTTCCCGCCGGCGCCGATCCCGTAAGGAGTGACATGATAACAAAGCTGAAATCTCAGTGCCGGTTTTTCCGGCACTTTTTTACGGTCAAAATACTGCTTGACAGAAAAAGTTTCTTATGGTATTGTAAATTTTTTATTTGACAGGAGCCCGTTTTTTCCGCTATAATATATTTGAGAGAATCTTGAAGGAGGGGATCCGGTGTTTAGAATCGGGGATCTCGTCTGCTATCCGATGCATGGCGTCGGCGTGGTGGAAGCGATCGAAGAACAAACCATACTGGATGAAACGGCGCAGTACTATCGCCTGCGGTTCACCATCGGCCGCATGACGGCGATGGTGCCGGTGAAGCGTGCCGCGGAGGTGGGGCTCCGAGCACTGGCGGATGAAAAGACCTGCGAGCAGGTCGTAGGCTTTTTGCAATACGGCGACTGTTCTGAGGAAAGCGACAACTGGAACCAGCGCTACCGCGACAATCTCGACAAGCTGCGCGGCGGCGACATCATGGTCGTGGCGGACGTGGTCAAGTGTCTGATGCGCAGAGACCGCGAGCGCGGATTGTCCGCGGGCGAGCGGAAGATGTATCTGACCGCGCGTCAGGTGCTGGTCGCGGAGCTTGCTGCGGCGACGGCGACGGACGAGTCGAACTTCCTCCCGCTTGTGGGAGCAAACTGATCGAAATACCCGGGAGCGCATCTGCGCTCTTTTTCGTTGTCATTACATAGATTTTTCTTGACAAATACGCAGTCTTTTTGTATCGTATATTTTGTTTTTTGCATCTCGGAAGGGAGGACATTACTATGGCAGGAACGATTTCAAGAGGCATCAAAGCGCCGATCATCCGCGAGGGGGACGACATCGTAAAGATCGTTGTTGATTCGGTTCTCGAAGCTGCTGAGAAGGACGGCTTTACGCTGCATGAGCGCGACGTGATCGCGGTGACAGAAGCGGTCGTTGCACGCGCGGACGGCAACTACTGCACGGTGGACGATATCTCCGCGGACGTGCATGAAAAGCTCGGCGACACGGTCGGCGTGGTATTTCCGATCATGAGCCGCAACCGCTTTGCGATCTGTCTAAGGGGCATCGCGCGCGGGGCAAAGAAGGTTGTTGTACAGTTATCGTACCCGGCGGACGAGGAGGGCAATCACCTGATCGACGAGGACGCGCTCTTTGACGCGGGCGTCAATCCGTACGCGGACGTGTTCACGGAAGCAGAATTTGTGGAGAAGTTCGGCGAGCCGTGCCATCCGTTCACGGGCGTGAACTACCTTTCGTATTACCGATCGCTGATCGAGGAGGAAGGCGCCGAAGCGGTGATCCTGCTTGCGAATGATCCGACCGCCGTGCTGAAGTACACGTCAAGCGTGCTCGTCAGCAACATCCACGAGCGCGAACGCACTGCAAGACGGCTCAAAAAAGCAGGCGCGGCGCGCGTTTTGACGCTGTGCGACATCATGAACGCATCGAGAAACGGCAGCGGCTATCAGCCGGAATACGGGCTTTTGGGCTCCAACAAGGCGACGGAAAACGTCATCAAGTTGTTCCCGAAAAATGCGCGTGAGGTGGCGCTTTCGATCCAAAAGGAGATTATGAACCGCACGGGCGTGCGCGTCGAGGCGATGGTCTACGGCGACGGCGCATTCAAGGACCCGGTCGGCAAGATCTGGGAACTGGCGGACCCGGTCGTATCCCCGGGCTACACCGACGGACTCATCGGGCTTCCGAACGAGCTGAAGCTCAAATATCTTGCGGACAATGAGTTCAAGGCACTGTCCGGCGAGGCGCTGACTGCGGCGATCCGCGCCCGTATCCGCGAAAAGGAAAAGGATCTCAAGGGACAGATGGATTCGCAGGGCACGACGCCGAGACGGCTGACCGACCTCATCGGCTCGCTGTGCGACCTTACAAGCGGCAGCGGCGACAAGGGCACGCCGATCGTGCTGGTGCAGAACTATTTCAACAACTACGCGGACTGACGGTCCGTTTGCGGCGATATACAGATTGCAAAGAGGCTGTTCGAAAACCGGATTCGGTTTGAACAGCCTCTTGATCGCTTTATGAATTGTCCGACGGACTCAGATGCAGGTATAGCCACCGTCGACGGGGAGCGCAATGCCCGTGACGTAGGTGGAGTTCGGCGAGCTGAGGAACACGATGCTGGTGTCCAGCTCGCCTGCGTGACCGTAGCGCTCCATCGGGATCGTCTGCTTCGCGTGCTGCTGGAAGAACGGCGTGTTCAGCGTTTCCTCGGTGAGCGGCGTATAGAAGTAGCCCGGGCAGATGGTGTTGACGGTGATGCCATAGATCGCCCACTCCGCCGCGAGCGCGCGGGTCAGGTTCACGACGCCGCCCTTTGCCGCGTGGTAGGGGGCGGAGCCCGCGACCTTGTTGCCGACGAGACCGTACATCGAGGAAATGTTGATGATACGGCCGTAATGCGAGGGGATCATCGCTTGATTTGCGACGGCGCGCGCGAACTTGAACGTGCCGAACAGGTCGATGTCGAACTCCTGCTTGAACTGCTCGTCCGTAATGTTCTCCGCGTGCGCGACAGCGCCGGTGCCCGCGTTGTTGACCAGGATCTGAACACCGCCGAAGGTATCGATCGCCTTTTTGACCGTCTGTTCCACCTGCTCCGTGTCTGTGATGTCGCACTTGATCGGCAGGGTCTTGACGCCGTGCTGTTCGGCGATCTCCCTGCAAACCTGTTCGAGCTTGTCAAACCGTCTTGCGATGGCGACGATGTTGCAGCCCTGATTCGCCAGTGCGTGCGCCATCTGGACGCCGAGACCGGTGGAACAGCCTGTGACGATCGCCGTCTGACCGGTGATATCAAATATTCTTACCATGTTGTATTCTCCTTTCCATGAATGCATATGGCTTGTTTTACCATATGAAACCGAAGTCTGTCAAGTCTTTAATAGGTTATCCCGATGTTTCCTTTATGATATTTTGCGCGCGATTGCCTGCAGGCAATCTGACTGTTGATACGACAGCCTGACAGCACGGGATCGCTTTGATATGGGAGAAATTAAACGAGCGAGGGAATGCGGTCCGCCGCGCGGCTTAAGACCTCATGGATGAGCCTTTGTCCGGCGTCGTTCGGGTGAATGCCGTCCGCACAGAGGTAGGGGAGCAGGGCACGCTTTTCCAAAAACGCGCTGCGAAGATCGACGAGGGCGCACCCGGTCTCCGCGGCGATACGTTCGATCGCAAGCGAGTATTTTTCCTGATAGCGGTAGATCGCGTTTGCGTCGCCGAGCCACGTGAGAATGTTTTCCTTCGAAAGCCCGTCGCGCGTGATCCAGTCGAGATACCGCTCCGACGAGATCGGCGGCAGCGTGGACAGCACGGGCTTTGAACCGTATGCGTGAAGCGTTCCGATCATGCGGCGCAGTGTTTCGGTAAAGACCGGCAGCGGCGTATTCGGTTCGTGCTCATCGAATGGCCGTTCGGAGACTTCCGCCCAGCGAAAATCCGCATCGTTGCCGCCGTACTCCAAAAGCACCGCCGACGGCGCTTCGCCCTTTTCAAGCTGACGGTTCAACAGGATTTCACCCTTTTGGATCGTACAGCCGAAGCGGGAACGGTTATCAAGGATCCAGTCGTGATTCTTTGCGATGGATTCAAGCCCGATGTCGTCCGTCGTACCGTAACGCGTGGTGCCGGACAGCATCCGTACACCCTTCAGGATCGAATCGCCGAAAATGGAAATGACACGATTTTTTTGCATTTGTGACCTCCGGGTGACGCATTTCGCACTTGCAATCAAATCAATCTGCCATTATAATAGACGCATCTTATAAAAATTGCACCCTATTTGAACGGGATGGGCATCTATCGCAGAAAAACGCTTCGGTAGAAAATCAAAATAACGGCTCTACCGGGAGTAGAACCCAGACAAATAGGGCGTTTTGAGGAATATATGGAAGAAAACAGAATTCGCACCGTACTTGCGGAAAAGCTGACGGCGTATCGGAAACGCGCCGGAATGACGCAGGCGGAGCTTGCCGAAAAACTGAATTACTCGGATAAATCCATCTCGAAATGGGAGCGCGGCGACGGCATGCCGGATCTTTTGGTGCTGTGCAAGCTTGCGGACCTCTATGACGTTCCGCTCGACGCGTTCTTGCGCGAGGGACCCTTAGTGCGTTCGCAGGCGGAGCAGAAGAGCCGCCATATCGTCATTACGCTGATCTCGATCGGGCTTGTTTTCTTTGTCGCTGCGATCGGATTCTTTGTATGCTATCTTGCAAAGGTCAACGTAGGCTGGCTTGCGTTCGTGTACGCCGTGCCGGTCAGCATGATCGTACTTGTCGTGTTCAGCCATCTGTGGAGCAGCCTTTTATGGCAGGCGCTCTCGGTCACGGGGCTTGTGTGGACGCTGTGCGGCGCGATCTATGTTTCGTTTGTCGTGATCGGCGGAATAAAAAACGTCGCCATGCTGTTTCTGCTTGCCGGCATCTTTCAGGTGCTCGTCATTCTTTGGTATGTGCTGATGTTGATCCGGAAGCGCAATAAGGCGCGAAAGGGAGACGACCATGTTCTGTCCTGAATGCGGAAAACCGCTGCCCGACGCGTCTTTGCGGACCTGCCCGAGCTGCGGCACGACCTTTGAGGTTCCCGAACAGCCTGTGCCGGAGCGCAGGACCTGCAAGCGCAGCACCGCAGCACTGCTGCTCGGCGTCGGGACCTTTGTGTTCGGCATGCTGACATTGCTCTGTAAGCTCTTACGCTTCGATCTGCGTATCCTTTACTGCACGGCGACGGCGACATTCTTCTTTGCACCGCTTGCCTGCTGCTTCGGCTTTGCGGGGATCGTCGCCCGCATCCAGAGCCCCGAAAAGCGCGGTCTGCCCTCGGCGATCGTCGGGCTCATCCTCGGTCTTGCCTTCGGGCTCCTTGCGGCGTACTGCCTCATCATGCGCGTCTTTCGCGCGTAAAATCGGATAAGCAACAGCAAAAGGCGGAACTCCGCCGCTTTTTTCAGAACGCCGCACATCGCAACTTGCAACATGAAATGCGCAACACAAGAGCATTATAAACATGCGCACGGACGCATCGAAGAACGGGTATACATATTAATCCGTCAAATTCAGCGACATGCGCGGTGAATTTGACTCCTTACAGGTCTCGCCGCCCGGTGCATCTTTGATGCATAGGCGAGAGCTGAAAACCGATCTGTTGAAAAACTTGTTTTTCGACAGATCGAAGCGACCCCGTTTTCGGGGCCGCTTCTTTTGGAGTAAGGGGGAGGATTGAGGATGGGTTATTCTTTCGGGGTGTTGTTCTGCGCCTTTGCGCGCTTCTTTGCATAATGCTTCTTGGTTCCTTTGATGATGAGGACGACGACCAGCACGATGAGACCGAGAATCAGCACCGTCACAAGGATGATCGGGGAATTGCCTAAAAAGCCCGCGGCGAAATTTTTGCAGCTGTCGCCGACGTCCGTCAGGCTCTCGTTGAACCTGCGGGATACCTCCTGTCCGAAGGTCTCCTTTTCGACCGGCGTTTCGCGCTCGACCTCGTTGACGGTGAGATTCACCGAAGACAGCGCGATCTGATCGTCATAGGTGCGCAGGATCGCCTCGTAGGATTCGATCTCGTAGCGCACGTAGGTCAGGCGGTCCTGCACGGTGATGATGTCCTCGACCGTCTCGGCTTTTGCGAGGATCTCCAAAAGCGCCTGCTGTTCGACGCGCAGCGATTCCAGATGCTTTTCGGAATCGACGTAGCTTGTCGTCACGTCGCGAAGACCCGTGTTGAGGGAGGTGACGTTGCCGAGATCGGAAACCGTGTTCAAAAATGCGTCAAGCTGCTCCGCGGGAACGCGGATCGTATAGCGCGCGTAGTGCAGCTGCTGTCCGTTGCGGTAGCCGCGATCGCCGAGACTGCTCGATTCCACGTACCCGCCGAACGAGCCGACAGACGCGGAAAGCTCCTCAAGGAATGTGTCAAACTGCAGCGTTTCCACGGTCAGATCCGCGTTGCGGATGATCTTGCGGTTACTAAGCGCCGGCGACTGGCTAGCGCTCGTTTTGGATTCGTTTGTGAATCCGTACGCCGCTTCCGCGGGTGCTTCCGGCTCGTAAGCGGCTTCGTATTCGGCATCGGCGTAGTATTGAGACGCGCTGTTTGCGTAGTAGCTGTCACCTTCGCGCGCGGCGGATTTGTTGCTGCAGCCGATGACCGTGCAGAGCAGCAAAAGAACGAGAGCGATCGGGATAATGCGTTTCATATCGTTTCTCCTTTGTTTGTCGTTACATATAGAATACCGAGCGGTCTGCCGTTCGGTTGCAAAATTTTCCATAAAGCAATGAATCAGTCCGAATCCTCGCCGAAGAGTTCCTCGAACGCTTCGTCCGCGTAGGCGTGGACCGTCGATTCAAATGTCCGGTAAGCGGTAAGAAACCGCCGTCCGCGGTCCGTGAGACGCGCTCCGCCGCCGCCCCTGCCGCCTGCGGCGGAATCGAGCAGCGGAAAGCCCAAAGCGTTCTCGGCGGTCTTGACGATGCGCCACGCCTTCGAGTACGCCATGCCCATGTCCATCGTCGCCTTGCGCAGCGAGTGCGTTTCATCCACACGCTCCAAAAGTTCCGCAATGCCCGGTCCGAAGATCTTTTCCTCGCCGTACACACGCAGCATCAGCGTATAGCGCAGTTTGTTCGTCATGGTTCCGCCTCCCGTTCGTTTTTCGTATATCATTATATCCCGTATGCAGGAAAAACGCAAGTTTCGGGTTCGATCCGCATATGATTTGCAGAGAAGAAAAAAAGGAGTGTTCGACATGGAAATACGAAAAACGACGCTATTGACGGAAACGCTGTTTCGGGAGGCGACGGCGCAGGCGCAGATGGAGAGCGCGATCCCGCTGCCGCAGGGGAAGACGCTTGAGCGCGTGCTGAGCGCGGAGAGCGCAGCGACGGTCGACGAGATCAGCTGCCGTGACGGCGCGGTCGTCGTCACCGGAACGATGACTTTAAAGCCCACGGTGGAATCCGCGGAACGGCTGCCGTACGCGTTTGAGGCGGCGGCGGAGTTCTCGCACACGATCCGCATGGAGGGCGTGACGCCGGACATGACCGCAAGGGTTTCGGCGGAGATCCCCGCGTGCACCTTAAAGCGCGAGGACGGGGGACTTCGTATGCAGGCGACGGTGGAGCTTCGCGCGGCGGTATTCGAGCCCATGCAGATCACCTGCATCACGGGACTGGACGACGCGCGGGACGCGGAGATCCGGACGGCGTCGGTGACGCTGAAAAAACGCACGCTTTTGGGCGCGCACAGTCTCCGCATGAGCGAGCCGATCGACGCGCCGCAGGGTATGACCGTGATCAAGGCAAGCGCGACGCCGCTCATCAACGGGCTTGTGAAGAGCACGGAGGGGATGCTGCCGCAGGGCGAGCTGAAGCTTACAGTGCTGTACGGCGCGGCGGACGGCGGTATGCGCCGCGAGCAGTATTCGATCCCGTTTTCCGACGTGATCGCGTGCGAACCGGGAGAGAATGCGTTCGCGACCGCGACATTGACCTCGCTTTCCGTGACGGTCGAGGAGGATGGCGCGGCGTCGGTCGACGCGGCGCTGTCGATCGGGGTCTACGGCTGCACCTCGGAAACGCAGCGGATCGTGACCGATGCGTATGACGCAGCAAGCGACTTTTCGTGCGAAATCGGGCACGCGCGTGCGGAGAACTACGAGGGCGCATGGAGCCAGACCGTGCAGCTTTCCGAAACGATCCCGGTTCCGTCGCACATGAAGGACGCGTATCTGCCGCTGTACGCGGCGCTGCGTCCCGCCGTGACGCGCGTTTCGGTCGAGGACGGCAGGGGACTGATCGAGGGAATCCTCGCCGTCACGGTCGTTTATCGCGACGACGACGGCATGAAGCAAAGCTTCACCCACGAGCTGCCGCTGTCGTTCGAAACGGAGGCAAGGGGGACGCTTCCCATCGTACGCATCCGCACGTTCGACGCGAATCTTTCCGGCGGCGGACGCACCGTTGCGCTGACCGTTTCGGTCTCGGTTGAAACGGAGTGGTACCGCGAGATCACGTTCGATCACGTGCCGGAGCTGGCGCCGGGAACTCCGTGCGAAACGGATTGCGGCATGCTCGTATGGTTTGCCGACCCGGATGAAACGCTGTTTTCGATCGGCAAGCGCTTCGGCGTCCCGACCGCGCGGGTCAAGGCGTGCAACCCGACGCTTTCCGAGCCGATCAAGGAGGGCACGCCGGTGCTTTTGATCCGCTCGGCGGAATGAATTCCGCCGAGCGGGTGATATCCGCTTCGCGGGTGATATCTGCTGCGCAGGTGATATCGCCCTGCGGGCGGTGATATGTTTCGCTGTGCGAAACGTTCAGGAGGATTTTCCCTGCCGGAGAATCGGAATTGATACCCCCTCATCAGTCACCTGACGGTGACAGCTTCCCCGCCGGGGGGAAGCCTCTGTATCCGCTCCAAAAGTCTTCTTCCACCCGAAGGGGGCGTGGAAGTGCGCACCAAAGCCTTCCCCACCCGAAGGGGCGGGAAAGGTGCCGTCAGGCGGATGAGGGGGGAAGGATCAGACGATTCCCCTGCGGAGAATTTACCTGAACCTTCCGGCAGGGAAGATTACACCTGCGGTGTAGGGGCTGACGTCCTCGGCAGCCCGTATATCACATTGCGCAGCGATTTCACCTGCCAAAGGCATAAATCGCTGCGGCGAAGCCGCTCAATATCCTTTTTCTGGATCGATGATCGTACCGTCGATCGCGTTGATGACGAGCAGGGGGAAATCATTGTAGTCCTGCTGTTGTGCCTGATGCTCGGAAAAACCTTTTTTCAGACGCGCCTCAGCGTACCGATCCGCATATTGGAACGCACCGGTGAAATACCAAACGGGTATGAGCAAGCCCGATTCCATATTGTTTTTCTCGCGGATACGCATCAACCCAAGCTGTACGTCGTCGATCAGAAGCGTGCCGTCCTGATGATCGTCCCATGAAAAGACGCGATTCACCTGCGCTTTGAGAATTTCCACAATTTCATCATACGGCAGCAGCGGTGTATTCACAGAGAGCACCTCGGTCGGGTTCAGCTTGCTGCTCCAGGTAAAGCCAAGAAGCGTTCCGTCCCGGTCGACTCGCGCGCTGATGACCTCATCGCCCCAGTTCGCGATAAAGAAATCCTGCTGTTCCTCGGCGTTGTCATCCTCCCGATTCGAGCACCACATTGCGCAGGTCGTTGTGCACGCGCCTTCATAAACGCGTGAAAGCCGCACGGTGTAGAACCAGTGGTGCACTTTTCCTTTGGCGTCTCCGTCCTGATCCGCGTCGTTGCACCATTGCACGTCGATCACGTCGAAAGTTCCGAAGCCGTCCACGATCTGCATCGCCTTGTCGATCGCGTCCTGCGCGCTGATCGTCGCACCGTTTTGCTTCAGATGATACTCCTCTTCGGGAATGCGCTTTGTGCCCTCAGCGATGTCCTTGAGCGTTTCAATGACCGGTGTGCTTGACCACATATTGCTATATTCGACAGACGGATACGGCTGATTTGTCTCGACATGCGCAACGGCAAGATCATATGGAGGATTGTATTCGCCGGTATTGTACGGATCGGCGACGATGTAATAGACTTCGCCCTCAGGACATGGTGAGCCGTCCCATTTCGCAAACGGCGCCTGCTGTTCATCGTCGGTCATCGTGCGAAACTGCTCCTGCAGCTCCGCAAGATCGCTGTGCATTTGATTTGCAACAAACTCCCAGTCTTCCTCGGTGCCGTCCCACTCTTTGTGCCGCTGCTCGGCAGTCGCTTCCCATTCCAGCAGCGTCACAATGCGTTCCGCAACCTCCTTCTTGGTGAGTCGACGCTCCCGCCAGATATACAGATGATCGGTGCCGAAGCAGCGCTTGATTATTTCATACTGGTCTTTGACGTCGATCCCCGCACGCTCCACACGGATCAGCGGAAAACCGCCGTCCGAAAATACGCGCAGCGGCACGTCTGCAACAATATGTACGTTTTTGATATCCGTATACGCGTCGCACTGAAATCGCTGAGGAAACTGCGCTTTGATTGGCACGGACGGATTGTCTGTTTCGATCTGCTTCTGTTCACTCAGTACCGCGTCGATCAGTACGTTTGTATCCTTCTGCTTGACCGCGTCGGTCTCCGGCGTGGGCTGACAGGCGCAGAGCATCAAAAGCGCCAACAGTACAATTGCAATTCGTTTCATAGAATCCTCCATATCATTTTTGTAGGGATGGGCATTGCCCATCCGCACCGCTGTGATCGCGGACGAGCAATGCTCGTCCCTGCAATATCATTGTGACACCCAAATGCGTCCAAAATGCATCCGAGTTGTAAGAGCGTTGTAAGAGGGTTGTAACAGAGTTGTAAAATCGGCGCGTCCAAAAATATATTGTGTTTTTGGACGGATTCGGGCGGGGTTCCGGTTGACTTTTAAGCGCATTGTGGTATCATAAATCTGTTGGGATATTCCCAAAAATAACTATTATCGGAGGAGCTATGAACAGCTATATCGAACGTGTTCTCGCGGACGTCGAACGCCGCGACAAGAACGAACCGGAATTCCTTCAGACTGTTG
>CAMNHT010000018.1 GCA_946539625.1 uncultured Clostridia bacterium
GACCGCCGACGTACTTCGGCCGCGAAAACGCCATGACGAGGTTCGCTTCGCCGATGTGACGCAGGGGACTGTGCACCGGGACCGCCACGCAGTGCAGATGCATGCCGATCAGCGTGTCGCCGACGTCAATGCCGAGCGTTGCCTGTCCGTTCAGCGATTCGACCATCACCGCGTCCGGAATGGTTGCGTACGCCTCGGTCACACAGGCACCGCCGGCGTGCAGCCACGGCTTGACCCAGACCTGCTGAAGCCCGTATTTTTTCATGGTCGCGCGGCTCACGCAAAGCGAGCGGTTGATGTGCTCGCAGCCCTGCACCGCAAGGTCGAGCCCCGCTTCGTTTACCAATGGCAGCAGCGCGGAAAGCAGCGCGTGCGCCGCCTCCTCGGAAGAGCCCGAGCCGATGCGCTTGCCCACGATCTCGCTGGTCGAGCAGCCGAGCACCAGAAGGGAGCCCGGTTCCGGCTTTGCCGCGTTCATCAAAATCTCAAATGCTTCTTTGACCTGTTCTTTGATTTCTGTTTCGTTCATTTCAATTTCTCCTTATCATGTCCGCAGGATCATTCATGCGGCGACGCCGCAATTCGTTCTCAAAAAAGCATCGAATGAGTTGGCTTTGCCGTGAATAGATGCCTGACGACATCATGTCTGCCTTGAGTATATCCATTCTCCCATGCAAAGTCAAGGGCGCGCCCCCTTTGCAAACGGCTTCCCGTATGATATACTTTTTATATGAAATATGTCGATCTTCTTTTACAATGGTATCCCGATCATCACCGGGAGCTCCCGTGGCGCAAAACGCGCGATCCGTACGCGATCTGGGTTTCTGAGATCATGCTCCAGCAGACGCGCGTTGCGGCGGTGATCCCGTATTACGAGCGCTTTATGCGCGAGCTTCCGGACGTGCATGCGCTTGCCGCTGTCTCCGACGACCGGCTGAACCTGCTGTGGCAGGGGCTTGGGTATTATTCTCGCGCAAGGAATCTGAAACGTGCGGCGCAGATCGTCTGCGAGCGGTATCAGGGACACATGCCGGATTCGTACGACGCGCTTCTTTCGCTTCCGGGAATCGGCAGCTATACCGCGGGAGCGATCGCTTCGATCGCGTACGGCGAACGTGTTCCCGCCGTCGACGGAAATGTGCTGCGCGTGTACGCAAGGCTTATGAACGATCCGTCCGACGTCGCCGATCCCGCGGTGAAGGCGCGCGTGTTTGACGAACTCTCGGCGACCGTGCCGACGGATCCGGGCACATTCAATCAGGCACTGATGGAGCTCGGCGCAACGGTCTGTGTGCCCAACGGACAGCCGCTTTGCGAAAGCTGTCCGCTGAACGGTACCTGCAAAGCGCGGAAAGCGGGCACGGCGGGGATTTTGCCGAACAAACGCGCAAAAAAGCCGCGCACAGTCGAAGACCGCACGGTCTTCGCCCTGTACGATCAGGACGCGCCGCTGCTTAAAAAACGTCCGGAAAAGGGGCTTCTCGCCGGTCTTTATGAGCTTCCGAACGTACTCGGCACGCTTTCGACCGAACAGGCGACGGAATGGCTGACCGCGCACGGCCTGCATCCCGTGGGGGACCTTTTATGCTACTCCGCAAAGCACGTCTTTACGCACATTGAATGGCACATGCGCGTCTATGCCGCCGACGTCGCGGGGGAGGGCGTGAACGCGTTCGTCCGTTCGGACGGCAGCCGATCGATCCCGACCGCGTTTGCGGTTTGTCTTCCGGCGGACCGTTGAGATCGTCGGATCGGGATGCTCGCGCGCTTTCGGAATATTTCTTGAAAAACAGGTTGAAAAATGTTTGAAAAGGCGGTATACTGAATTATATCCGAAAATAAGAGGAGGAGCATGATATGAAAAAGACTTTGGCACTGGTAATGGCACTCGTTCTGATGAGCGCTTGCCTCATTGCGTGCGGTTCGAGCACGTCGTCTTCCGAGCCGGTTTCGATCCCCGGCACGTGGACACTTTCGAAAGCAAAGGCAAATGGCATTACGCTTCCGGCAAGCCAGCTCGGTTTTGAAATGACGTTTACGTTCAACGAGGACGGAAGCGCTTCGATGCTGTATGAGGGCGAAACGACCGACGGACTGACCTGGAGACAGGACGGCGACGTGATCAAGCTCGGCGCATACGGCGTTGATCTCTATGATTTTGCGATCGACGGCTCGACGCTGACGCTGCATGAGGATTCCGAAGACGTCGACCTGATCTTCAGCAAGTAATCGGCAAAAGGGGAAAAAGACCGCAACGTTCAGGCGTGCTTGCCTGCGCTTGCGGCCTTTTTGTCGAAAGGCGTGAAATTGCATTTGTTTTGTAAAATATGGATGAAGGATTCGTGCTAAGCGCGGATCGCGGGATCGGATTTGATAGAATATCATCGAAAAACGGATTTGAGGAGATGCGTGTCATGAAAAAATGGTTTGCGGGGCTGCTTGCGTTGATGCTGTTGTGTACGGCCGGGTGCAGGATGAAACGGGACGAAGCCATGGCGGAGCCGGAAAGCCCGCATGAAACACAGCAGACGTCCGCGCCGATCGGAGAACCGATTCCCGTACCGACGGAAGCGCCGTCCTGCCTTGATACGATCCTCGGCGACTGGGAGATCGCGTCTGTCGAAATCGGAAGCAAGACCTATGATCCGGGCTCGGTCGGGATGCGGTCGTCGTTCTCATTCTATCCGAACGGCGCGGGCAAGCTGGAGGCAGGGGTGGGCGAAGATGTGCACGGCGGGATCTTCGTTTATACCGTTTCGGGCAATACGATCACGATTGTTGATGAGGAAAATGATGAGCAGACGGTGATCTACGATCCCGACGCCGATACGCTCCGCATGGAGCATGACGATGCGGCAGTCGTCTTTGTCCGCAAAACCGGCGATGCGTCCGAAGCAGCGTCCGAACCGGCGGAGGAGCCGGACTGGAAATCGGTGCAGCTTGAAAAGACCGTGGATGACGCGGGTCATGAAATGATCGTGATCACAGCGGCGATCCCGGCAGGCGCAACGATTCGCATCCTGTTTTCGCATCAGGACGATTATTCCTACATCAACATGGAAAATGTGCAAAAGCTTCGCAAGGTCAAGATTCCGGTCGAGGTTTTCTTTCCGAACGAGCCGCTTACGGACAATGTGCTTGAAATCAGACCTTCCGTGACAATGACGTTGGCGGACGGCACGGAGCACGCGGTGGAATGTCCGTCGTTTACGCACGAATTCCCGATGCTGCTGCTCACGTTCGACTCCGAAGGCGAAGCAAGCGAGGGCGTATACAACGTCAGCGCGGACAGGGACGGCGTCTACCGGTTGATCGGTATGCTGCTCAGCAGCGAGGATGGAACGCCCGCGATCGACAGGGACGTAACGCTCACGGTCAACGGCACCAAAGCCGTCGTGTATGAGCACGGTATCTTTTTTGCCGATCTGAAGCTTGTCGGCAATGCGCCGACGACGTATACACTGGTCGCAGAGAAGGACAATTACATGACCGTGACCGTGGATGTGATCGTATCGCCGGGCACTGCGGACGCCTGAAAACAGGCACAGCGTTTCTGCGAAAAAACAAGGACTGTCCGAACCTGCGGACAGTCCTTTCCGCATCATAAAGGCGCGAACGTTCTTGACAGATCGTGCCGTATTATGATACGCTTCAGACATTCTCAAACAATAAGGAAACAATAACCAATGAAGAAATATCGGATCATCGTGCTTGCGCTCGTGCTCGTACTGATGATGGTTGCCTGCAGTAATCAGAAAGCCGAATCGACCGCGGAACCGACCGATGAACCCAAGAAGGATAGCAGTCTGGTCGGAACATGGATGATCAATGCAGTGGAAGGCAAGGGACAGTCTTTCAACGCGACAATGCTTGCGGCGTTCGGAATTCAGATAACGTTTGATTTCCATGAGGACGGCATCGTGGACATCACCGCCTACGGCGATACCACCTCCGGCATGTATACATTTGCCGACAACGTTGTCGTTGTGACGGATGATACGGGCGACACAAAGGGCGTGTACGATCCGGAGACCGACACGATCGTGCTCGATGATGATGGAGAGATGCTCACGCTTGTCCGCACGGGATCGGAAGCATCGATTGAGCCGACGCAGGAACCCGAACAGACACCGGTCGATATGACGGCAGAGAAAGTGGTCGGCACATGGAATCTCTCAAAGGCAAAGGCAGACGGAATGACGCTTCCAGCAAGCCAACTCAATATTGAGGTGTCGTTCACGTTCAACGCGGATGGATCTGCCTCGTTGCTTCATGCCGGAGAGACGACCGACGGGTATACCTGGAGACTGGACGGGGATGTTATCAGGCTCGGTGCCTACGGCGTCGATCTTTTTGATCTCGTGTTCGACGGTAGCATGCTGACGCTGCATGATGATACGGAAGACGTAGACATGATCTTCGAAAAGGCAGACACACATTAACGGAAAACACAACAAAGGAGCTGTTCCAAGGACAGCTCCTTTTCTGCGTTCAGTTGCGGTGCTCGTAGGAGCCGCATAAGCTCTCATTTTCGCGCTCGGACGAGCAGTTCCATGCGGGACGGACACAGATGCTCTTCAGCGCACAGTGCTTTCCGAGCTCGTTAAAGCGGCAGCTTTCCACTTCGCAGCCGATCTGCTGATCGTTTCGTTCCATGAATGAATCCTCCTTTCGTTTTGATTAGTTTGCGCCGGAACCGCGCGGTCCATGTGCGATTTCATGAAAAAATGCGGGTTGAAAAACGGGCGGATTCGTATTATACTGATACCGTACCCGATAGGGCAATTTTCAGGAGGAAAATGAAATGAAAAAAATTATCGCATTGCTTATGGTGCTCGTTCTGACGCTCGGCTGCTTTGCGGCGTGCCGGAAAACGGACAAGCCCGAAAATCCCGCAGCGGCGACGACCGAACCGGTCGCCGAAGGCTCGGACAAGCTCACCGTTACCATCGTTGTTGCCGGCACGTTCGGCGACCGTTCGTTCTACGATTCCTCGAAGGAGGGCGGCGAACGCCTCGCAAAGGATTTTGCAAACCTGGACGTGAAGTTCATCGAGTGCAACAACGAAAACCACACCGTCCGTATGCAGAACGCGGCGGAGCAGTCGAATATCGTCGTGTGCGTCGGCTGGGAGTTCTATGACATCGAGACCGTCGCGCCGGAGTATCCGGACGTAAAGTTCATCTGGATCGACAATGAGACCTCCGCGCCCGTTCCGAACGTGCTGAACATCGTTTACGCGCAGAACGAGGGCTCGTTCCTGGCGGGCTACATCGCGGCGGCGATGAGCAAGACCGGCGTTGTCGGCGCGGTCGGCGGCGAGGATACGGTGACGATCAACGACTTTATCGTAGGCTATGAGCAGGGCGCAAAGTACTTCAACGCGGACGTCAAGGTCGAGAAGAACTACACCAACGACTATGACGACCCGGCGAAGGGCAAGGACTGCGCAAAGGTCCTTCATGACCGCGGCGCGGACGTCATCTTCCAGATCGCGTCCAAGGCGGGCGACGGCGTGTTCGAAGCGGCAGAAGCGGGCGGCTTCTACGCGATCGGCGTTGACAGCGATCAGAAGTACATCAACGACGCCGTCATCATCTGCTCCATGAAGAAGGAAGTCGGCAAGTCGATCTATGACGCGATCGCAAAGATCGTCTCCGGCGACGCTTCCCAGCTCGGCACGACCTGGGTTGCCGATATGTCGAACGGCTACGTCGGCATCGGCTACGGCGAAGAGGGATCGACCCAGCAGATCCCGGACGACGTGAAGGCGATGGTCGGCGACCTCATGGCGAAGATCGTTTCCGGCGAGATCAAGGTCGACACCACCAGAAACTGAGTATTTGATGCAGGAAGCTGCCCCGAATGGGCGGCTTCCGCTTTTTTACATGATGAAAAAGGGGGAATGAGGGCTTTGACGGACGAGATCCGGTTTGAACACATTTCCATGGAGTTTCCGGGCGTGCTCGCAAACGACGACGTCTCGCTTTCGATCCGAAACGGTGAGGTGTTTGCGCTGGTCGGTGAAAACGGCGCGGGCAAGTCGACGCTGATGAACATCCTGTACGGCATCAACACGCCGACGGCGGGAAATCTGTATGTACGCGGCGAAAAGGTCACGGACTTTTCTCCGAAGGCTGCGATCAACCGCGGCATCGGCATGGTGCATCAGCACTTTATGCTGGTGCCGTCGTTTACCGTCGCGCAGAACATTGTTTTAGGCCGCGAACCGAAGAGCGCCGGCGTGCTGTTCGACAATAAAAAAGCGGAACAGCTGACCCGTGAGCTCGTCAAAGAATACGGGCTTGAGGTCGATCCGTCCGCCGAGGTGCGCGACATTTCGGTGGGGTTACAGCAGCGCGTGGAGATTCTGAAAACGCTCTATCGCGGCGCGGACATCCTGATCCTCGACGAGCCGACGGCGGTCCTCACGCCGCAGGAAACGGACGAGCTCTTTGAGGTCATTCGAAGGATCGTGCGCGAAAAGGAAATGACCGTCATCATCATCACCCACAAGCTTTATGAGGTCATGGCGATCTCTGACCGCGTCGGCGTCATGCGGCAGGGCAAGCTCATCGGCGTCGAAAACACCTGCGACGTCGATGAAAAGAAGCTTGCGTCCATGATGGTCGGCCGTCCCGTTCTGTTCGATCATCTCGAAAAGGCCGGTGAGCCCTCTGAGGTCGCGATCAAGGTCGACGACCTCTATGTCGCGGATAATCGCGGTTTGCCTGCAGTGCGCGGCGTATCGCTTTCGGTGAAAAAGGGCGAGGTGCTCGGCATTGCGGCGATCGAGGGCAACGGGCAGAGTGAGCTTCTCGAAGCGATCACCGGCATGCGGAAGATCAACCGCGGCAGGGTCACGGTCTGCGGACACGATGCAACGGGCAAAACGCCCGGCGAGATCCGCGCGCTGGGGCTTTCCCACGTGCCGGAGGACCGTCTTTCGACCGGCGTCGACAAGGTCGCGACGGTTGCGGACAACCTGCTCGTCGGAAAACAGAAGGAAAAACGCTTCAATCTGTTCGGCTTCCATCAGCGGCGCAGCACCGTCGACCGCTATGCTGAGGAGCTTTATAAAAAGTTCGACATCCGCGGCGCGGGCATCCATACCGAGGTCGGTTCCATGTCCGGCGGCAATATGCAGAAGGTTGTCGTCGCGCGCGAATTCAGCTTCGATACGCCGGTGCTGGTCATCTCACAGCCGACGCGCGGCGTGGACATCGGCGCAATGGAATTCTTCCACACGCGCATCATCGAAAAGCGCAACGAAGGCGCTGCGATCCTCCTTAGCTCCGCGGATCTTGACGAGGTTTTCCGTCTTTCGGATCGGATCATCACGCTGTATGAGGGCAGGATCACCGGCGAATTCAAGGCGGATGAGATTACCAAGGAACAGATCGGTCTCTACATGACCGGAACCGGAGAGGGGGCGAAGGCATGAAGCGCTTCTGTATGTGGCTGAAGCGAAAGGTCGATCTCGGCTTTCTGGTCGCGCTGGTGATCAGTCTTGCGGTCGCGCTTCTCATCGGCACGGCGATCCTTGCCGTCACCGGCTATGATACCGGAAAGGCGCTCGGCGCACTGGTCAGGGGTTCCTTTTCCTCAAAACAGTATTTCGGCAACATGCTCGAATACGCCATGGTGCTTTGCCTGTGCGGTCTTGCGTGCGACGTCGGCAGCCGCGCCGGCATCTTTAACGTCGGCGGCGAAGGTCAGCTCCTTTTGGGCGCGCTGTTTGCCGCACAGATCGGGGTGTGGATGAAGGACGCTTCCCCGTGGATCGCGATTCCGTGCGCTGCACTCGGTGCGATCCTGGTCGGCGGGTTCTACGCGTTCATTCCGGGCGTCTTGAAAGTCAAGCTGAAGGTCAATGAGGTTATCACCACGATCATGCTGAACTCGGTCGCGGTCTTCATCTGCGGCTACTTTTCCAAGGGACCCTGGAAGAGCCCGAACCCGCGCGTATTCAGCGACACGGCGGAGCTGAACAAATCGTTCATGTTCGATAAGCTGATCCCGCGGTCGAACCTGTCCACCGCGATCATCCTCTCGGCAGTGGTGACGTTCCTTGTGTGGTACGTGCTGCAAAAGACGACCAAAGGCTATGAGATGCGTCTCGTCGGCGACAATCCGCGTTTTTCCAAGTTCGCGGGGCTCAAGGCGGATCGGATCGTGATCATTGCCATGGTCGTTTCCGGCATGATGTGCGGTCTTGTGGGCATGTTCCGCGTCTACGGCGCGGCCGGCAAGTACCAGTCGTCGATTTCGAACGAATACTATTTTGAAGGGCTGATGGTCGCGATGATCGCGCAGTATCAGCCGGTTCCGACGATCATCATTTCCCTGATCTTCGCGATCCTCCGCTGGGGCGCGATCTTCATGGAGGACACCGCCGGCGTGCCGATCCAGATCTACTGGATCATTCAGACGGCGGTCATTTTCTGCATGGCGGGCGAAAAAGGCGTCCGCGCCGCGATCCGTAAGGCAAGGGAGATGCGTGAAGCCAAACGCGAGATCCTTGCACGCAGGGAAGGAGGCGAAGCGCATGAATGAGAATTCGTGGAACTTCTGGACCGTCGCGTCCAGCACGCTGAACCAGATGTTAAGAAGCGCAACGCCGGTCGCGCTTGCGGCGCTCGGCGGACTTATGACCGAGCACGCAGGCATTATGAACATCGGTATGGACGGTATGATCCTGATGGGCGCGTTCACCGCGGCGGCGGTTTCCACCGCGCTTATGAGCGCAGCGCTCGGCATCGTCGCCTCGATCGTCTTCGGCATCCTCATCGGACTGTTCTTCGCGCTCTTTACGGTAAAGCTCCGTTCGGATGAGTTTATCATCGGCTGCGCGCTGAACACCTTTGCGTTGGGCATCACCGTTTACCTAAGCCGCACGCTCTTCGATTCCGCGGGCATTTCGAACGCGCCGCATCTCGGCAACATTGCGATCCCGCTCATCAGGGACATTCCGTTCCTCGGCAGCGTGATTTCCGGACACAGCCTGTTTGTGTACCTCACATGGGTGCTGGTGGCGCTGATGTGGCTGTTCGTCTACCGGACGCCGATGGGCTTCTGGATCCGCGCGTCCGGCGAATCGCCCGAAACGCTGCGCACCGCGGGCAAGGATCCCGAAAAAATGAAGTGGATCGCTTCGATCCTGTGCGGCGTGTTCTGCGGGCTTGCCGGCGCGCATCTGTCGCTCGGAAACCTCAACGGACAGTTCGGGCAACGCATGGTGGCAGGACGCGGCTATATTGCGTTCGCCTGCGTCATCTTCGGCGGCGCAAACCCGGTGAAAGTCTTCCTTGCCGCGCTGATGTTCGGCTTCTTCGACGCGATCGGGCTGCAGCTGCAAAGCTCCAAGCTTGTCGACGCCGACATCACCTCGGCGATCCCGTATGTGATCACGATCATCATGATGGTCTACGTCGTCGTCAGCGGTCAGCGCAGAAGGGAGCATCTTGCAAAGCAGCAGCTTAAAAAGCTCGAACTGAAATAGCATATGATGTTTTCGGGAGTCGCATGAACACGTGCGGCTCCCTTTTTTATATGAAAAAACAGAGGAAAAGCTCTGTACAAGCGGGAAATTTTGCGGTATACTCACCTTTATGAGACGCATTCTGCCGCTGCTTTGTGCGCTTCTTCTTTTCGCCTGCAGCGTACAACCGAATCCGGACATACCTGCATCAGAACCGCCCGCGTCCGAAGCCCCGACGGTCGTGCCCGTAATCGAGGACGACGTGATCGCCGCGCGGGAAACGGAAGCTGCCGAAACACTTCCGCCCGTGCCGACGCCGGAACCGACCCCGGAGCCAACGGAGGAGCCGACGCCCGAGCCCACGCCGACGCCGGATCCGTATCGGGACGAGACCGTCACGGAATCGAAGACCAACGCGGCGTTCTGGTACTGCAAGCCGACCGAAGCGCTGAAAAGCTATGTGATCGGCTCGACCTATCCGGAAAACCCGAAGGACGCGCCGGTGAAGATGGACGATCTTCGCTACGTGCATATCCTGTACGTCGATTTCGACGGCGCGGAGCACGAGGGCGCGCTGCTGGTGCACCGGAAGGTCGCAAACGACGTGATCGAGATCTTCGAAGCGCTGTATGACGCGCAGTATCCGCTGCGCTCGGTCAGGCTTCTGGACGATTACGGCCAGCCGTTCGACGATGGGCTTTCGATGTCGGCGGACAATACCTCGGCGTACTGCTGCCGCAGGGTCACCGGCAAGAAGACCTTTTCAAGACACAGCTACGGCACGGCGATCGACGTCAACCCGGTCGAAAACCCGTACATCAAGCCGGACGGCAGCTTTTCGCCGAAGGAAAGCGAGCCGTATATCGACCGCAGCGACCTCCGCCCGGGCATGATCACCGAGGACGACCTCTGCTACAAACTGTTCACGCAACACGGTTGGAAGTGGGGCGGACATTTCAAAGGGCAAAAGGATTATCAGCATTTCTCGAAGGACGTGAAGGGGGTTACGCCATGACCGAACAGGAGATCCTTGCGTATCTTGAACAAGACAAAGTGCTTCGCATCGACATGATCGAAGCGGTCAAACGCGGCGGCGCAAAGATCCTGTACGCCGAACCCGACGCGGTGCTTCTGATGAAAATGGACCGCTTCTGCCTGGTCGTATCCGACACGGTCCAGGCAGGCGAGCGCGCACTGAAAACGGTTCCGGAAGGCGTTCGTCTGTTCGTGGCGCATAACGAAGCTTCGCGCGACGCGGTTTTTAAGATGTTTCCGCACATCAACCACGCCTCGGCGTGCTGGCAGGCGTATTATGCAGGCAAGGACCCGATCCCGGTGCCGGACGTGTGCGAGATCAAACCGTTCCCCTTGGAGCAGGTTCCGTTTCTGATGTCGGTCTACGACCCGGACGGCAATCCCGCGCGCTATGAGGATGGCGTAAAGCGCGGCGACGTGCTTGCGGCGTACGTCGACGGAGAGATCGCGGGATTCATCGGCTTTCACGGAGACGGCTCCGGCGGCATGCTGGAGGTTTTGCCGAAGTTCCGCCGGCGCGGCATCGGTTCGGCGCTCGAGATTGCACTGCATAATCTCGCGCTTTCCCGAGGCTGGACGCCGTATGGACAGATCTACACGACAAACAACGCGTCGAGAAAGCTGCAGGAATCGCTCGGCATGACGATCTCCGACGGCGCGATCTACTGGATGTACGAAGAATCCGACTGAGAACGCGTTTTCAGACGGGGCTTCATTCCGCGCCTGTGCATCTTTGATGCGCCGGGCGGCGCGAAATGCAAGGAGTCAGGCGCAACGCGCATGTCGCTGTGTCTGACGGATTGATGTGAGTAACAAAACAGTAGGGACGGGCATTGCCCGTCCGTTGAAGCAATACACAAACCATTTTGGAGGAACATATGAGGGTAAAGAACATTTTGGGCGAACGGTTCAAGGAACGTGCGTTCGACATCGAAAGTCAGAACTTAATGACGCGCGGCGGCTATATGAAGCAGGTCGGCAACGGCATCTATTCGCTGTTTACGCCGGCAAAGCGCATCCAGAACAAGATCGAACAGATCATGCGCGAGGAAATGGACGCGATCGACGGACAGGAGGTCCTGTTCCCGGTCGTCATGCCCGCAACGCTCTGGCAGAGCTCGGGCAGATTCGAGTCCATCGGCAAGGAGCTTTTACGGTTCAAGGATCGCGGCGGCGCGGACATGGTCCTCGGCATGACGCACGAGGAAGCCGCGGTGCAGATGGCGATGAACGTGGCGGGCACGTATCAGAAGTACCCGTTCATGATCTATCAGATCCAGACGAAGTTCCGCGACGAACCGCGCGCAAGAGGCGGATTGATCCGCGTACGCGAGTTCACGATGAAGGACGCGTATTCGTTCCACACCACACAGGAGGACCTCGAAGCGTACTACGAGCGCTGCTACCGCGCGTACGAGCGCATCTATGCCCGCGCGGGCGTGCCCGAGGTCATCGCGGTCAAATCCGACTCCGGCATGATGGGTGGCAAAGTGAGCCATGAATTCATGCTTCTGACCGACATCGGCGAGGACACCATCGTGACCTGCCCCGAATGCGGCTTCCGCGCCAACATGGAAGCGTGCGACGCGATCACCGAAAACAAAGCGGACGAGACGCTTGAACCTTTGACCGAGGTCTTTACCGGCGAAGCCGCAACGATCGCTGAGGTCGGCGAGCTTCTGCATATGCCGGATGAAAAGTCCTGCAAAGCGGTCGTCTATCAGCGCAACGCGGACGATTCCTACGTGCTGATCTTCGTGCGCGGCGATAAGGAGGTCAACGAGACCAAGCTCACGAACTTCCTGAAGTCGGAGATCCATCCGGCGGTCGATATCGAGAATGCAAATCTTGCGGCGGGCAACATCGGACCGGTCAACCTCAAGACGAACGCGACCGTGCTGTTCGACCGCTCACTGGTCGGCGCGACGAACCTCGTCTGCGGCGCAAACAAGCCCGAGTATCACTATACCGGCTTCACGCCCGCGCGCGACCTGCCCGAGGATACGCAGTACCTCGATTTAAGTAAAGCCGTCGAGGGCGGCATTTGCCCGAACTGCCGTAAGCACAGTCTGAAGATCTCCCGCGGCATCGAGGTCGGCAACATTTTCCAGCTCGGCAAACGCTACACGGAAGCCATGGGCATGACCTATGACGCGGAAAACGGCGAGCGCAAGAACCCGATCATGGGCTGCTACGGCATCGGCG
>CAMNHT010000019.1 GCA_946539625.1 uncultured Clostridia bacterium
TTCCTTGCGAGAACGTATGCCGGTCGGATGGGCGTTGATTTTGATGCGTTCATTTTTTCCGGCACCGCAGGCGCGAACCCGGCGCTGCCGATCGCGAAGATGCTGGCAAAGAGCGCGATCAAAAAAGGCAGGGGAAGACAGCCGAACGAACAGCTCAACAAGCTCGGTTTCGGCGGATACAACAAAAAATTCAAGGATCCGAGAACGGAGTTTGATTGGCTGTCCCGCGATACGGCGAACGTCGATCGATATATCGAAGACCCGCTTTGCGGATTCGTGTTCACGTCATGCGCGTTCTATGACCTGTTCACCGGCCTCGGCGAGGTGTCCAACCTCAACTGGGCAAAACGTGTTCCGAACCGTCCGATCTTCCTGCTTGCCGGTTCGAACGATCCGGTCGGCGCGATGGGAAAAGGCGTCAAACAGGTCAATCAATGGCTTTTGAAGAGCGGACACAAGGTCACAATGAAGCTGTATCCCGAAGGTCGGCACGAAATGCTGAACGAAACGAACAAAAAAGAAGTTTACGGCGACATTCTTTTGTTTATCGAGACCGTGTGCACAGCCGGGGAAAAAGAATGAGTATCCTCATTTATCGAGACACAAAAACGGTAGGCGTCTGCGCAGCCACCATGATTGCCGCGCAGATCCTTGCGGAACCGAATTGTGCGATCGGCGTGGATTATCATGAAACGCTGCTGCCGACGTTCGATTCGCTCTCCGCGATGACGGAAAACGGACTTCTTGCGTGGAACGATACAAAGATCTATCAGCTCTTTGAGTTCCTGCCCGACGACAGCGGAGAACAGCGGATCGCAAACCTGCTCGGCAAAGCGCTGTTTGCGAAGACCGATATCAGCGAAAGACAGTATATCGTGCCTTTTTCCGTTGACCATACGCCCGAGGATACAGCGGCATCGTACGAACAGTCCGTATTCGAAGGCGGCGGGCTCGACGCGGCGCTGATCGCGGTTCGGCATGACGGTGCGCTTTTAATGAATCGTGACGCGGATCGGGACCCGGCAACGCACATGGAAGCAATGGACGGTGACCGGTTCATCACGGCGGGGCTGAACGCATTGATGCAGTGTAAACACCCGATCGTCGTCGCAACCGGAAAAAATGCTTCCGGCGCGGTCCGGTCCATGCTGAAAGGCAGTTTGACCGAAACGCCTCTTGCGGCTTTGCGGCTCCATCCCGGCGCAACATTTGTTTTAGATGAAGAAGCGGCAGAACTGCTGTGATTCTTTGAATAGATCCAGAAAGATTAGGAGGAAATCATATGTCCGGACATTCCAAATGGGCAAACATTAAGAACAAAAAAGAAAAAACCGACGCACAAAAGGGTAAAATATTTACGAAGATCGGTCGAGAAATCGCCATTGCCGTAAAGGAAGGCGGCGGTCCCGATCCTGCGAATAACTCCAAGCTTCGCGACGTCATTGCAAAGGCAAAAGCTGCCAATATGCCGAACGACAACATTGCCCGTTCGATCAAAAAAGCAAGCGGCGACGGAAACAGCGTCGATTATGAAGAAGTCGTATACGAAGGCTACGGTCCGGGCAACATTGCTGTTATCGTAAACGTTCTGACGGACAACCGCAACCGTATTGCGGCGGAGATGCGGCATATCTTCTCAAAGAGCGGCGGCAACATGGGCGCGTCCGGTTCCGTTGCATGGATGTTTGATAAGAAAGGTCTTATCGTGATCGAGCGCACGGCGCTGATGGACGAGGACGAGGTCATGATGCAGGCTTTGGATGCCGGCGCAGAGGACTTTGTTGCGCAGGACGACGCGTTCGAAGTTTATACGGCGCCCGCTGATTTCTCGACTGTCCGCGAGGGACTGGAAGGACTCGGCTATACGTTCATTTCCGCCGAGATCGGACAGATCCCGAAGAACACGACAAACATTACCGATCCCGAAACGATCGAAAAGATCGAACGGTTCCTGGAGCGTTTGGACGATAACGATGACGTTCAGGAAGTGTTCCATAACGGCGTTTGGGAAGAAAAAGAATAAAAGTCGGTTTTACACAGTAAGTTTTACAGAATGGAAAAGGAGGTTCTATCATGGCGGTTTCTGTCGTGAATGAAATGGGAACTGTTTCCGTTTCGGAAGATCTGATCGCTACGATTGCAGGTTATGCCGCAGTGGAAAATTACGGCATTGTCGGCATGTGCGCAAGAAGCACAGGCGATGCGATCGTTGAGCTGTTCGGAAAAGAAAATCTGCAAAAAGGCGTTTTGGTCGAAAAGGTCGGCGATTCTCAGGTTGATATTTCTCTGCATGTCGCGCTCCAATACGGTGTGTCACTTCCGGCGGTTTCGCAAAACACAAAGCAGAACGTGCGTTATCGGATTGAGGATCTTACCGGAGTTTCGGTCCGCTGCGTGAATATTTTTGTGGAAAGTATTCGCGTCCAGTAAGCGAATCTCGGAGGGTTTGAGCGTTGAACATTCAAAACATCAGCGGCGCGCTGTTACGGGACCTGTTCTTAGGCGGCGCTGCCAATCTGGAAAAAAACAAAGCATATATTGATTCCCTGAACGTATTTCCCGTTCCGGACGGAGATACCGGTACCAATATGTCCATGACCATGCAAGGCGCGATCAAGGAACTGCGCTCGATGCCGGATACCGTTACGGTCGGCGAGGTGATGGATGCCGTTTCGCTCGGCGCGCTGAAAAACGCGCGGGGCAATTCCGGCGTCATTCTGTCACAGCTGTTCCGCGGATATCAGCAGGTATGCAAGGGACAGAAGGAGATCGACGTCACGGTTCTTGCAGACGCGCTTGAGACGGGCACGAACGCCGCATACAAGGCTGTTATGCGCCCGAAAGAGGGAACGATCCTGACCGTTTCCCGCATGATCTCGCAGGCGGCGCTTGCGCTTACCAAAAAACAAAAGAACGTCTCCCCGGAAGCGTTTTTTGATCATATTCTCGAAGTGGGGCAGGAAGCGCTTGACGATACGCCGAATCTTCTTCCGGTTCTGAAGGAAGCAGGCGTGGTAGACAGCGGCGGCTACGGGCTTTTGACGGTCTACCGCGGATTCAAAGCGGTCCTGACCGGCGAGGAAATTCCCGACGCCGATCGGGAAACAGAGAACACGGTTGAAGAAGAACCGTCCGAAGAAGGGGCAAATCTGGACCATTTCTCGACCGAGGACATCAAATTCGGTTATTGCACGGAATTCTTCATTGTTCGACTTGTGGACGGGTTCTCCGATGACGACCTCGAAAAACTGCGCGACCATCTTGTGCGCGTGGGCGATTCCGTCGTCGTTGCGGCGGGAGACGATTTTGTCAAGGTCCACGTTCATTCGAACTGCCCCGGCAAGATCCTGCAGTTTGCAATGCGATACGGCGAACTGGATCGGCTCAAGATCGAGAACATGCGCGAGCAGAACCGTCAGCTGATCGAACAGAAAAAACGGAATCAAAAGGAATACGGGCTCATTGCGGTCAGCGCGGGCGACGGTATCGACGAAATCTTCCGCAACTTCTCGGTCGACCGCATCATCTCCGGCGGGCAGACGATGAATCCGAGCATTGATACGATCGTGAACGCGGTCGGTCAATGCAACGCAAGGAACGTGTTCGTTCTTCCGAACAATTCCAATATCATCCTTGCGGCGCAGCAGGCACAGAACCTTTGCTCCTGCAACGTGATCGTGCTTCCGACCAAGACGATCCCGCAGGGCATTGCGGCGGCAATGGCGTTCAATCCGGATCTGTCGCTCGACGAAAATAAGGAAAACATGCAGGAAGCCGTCAGCGAGATCGTATCCGGCGCCGTCACGTACGCGATTCGTGAAACGCACTACAACGGCAACGAAATCAAAGAAGGCGACATTATCGGCCTTGTTGATAATGATATCGCCGCTGTTTCCGCGAGCGTGGACGAGACGGTCGAAATGATCGTTCGCAGCATGATCGAAAAACGCGACATCGAGGACCCGATCGTGAATCTGTATTACGGCGACGCGGTCGAAGAGGAGTCTGCAAACGCGCTTTCCGAGCATCTTCAGGAGCTGTTCGAGAATGCGGAGTTTATCGTTGCAAGAGGCGGTCAGCCGCTGTACTATTATTACCTTTCTGTTGAATGACGGATCTGAGCCGCCGCGAGGCGGCTTTTTTGTATGGAGCTGCATGATATCAAAGGAATAGGACCGAAACGCGTCGCGCTGCTTTCCGAATTGGGCATTCACACGCCGGAGGATCTTCTGCGGTTTTTTCCCCGTGAGTATCTCGATTATTCGCAGATCGTTCCTTTGCGGGATGCAAAACACGGAGATCGCGTCTCGATTCGCGTGACTGCGCTGGCGGATCCGACGGTATACTATCTCAAAGGCAAATACATCGTTTCGCTTCGAGTTGCCGACACAAGCGGAAAAGCCGTGATCCGGTGGATGAACCAGCCGTACATGGCAAACCGGTTTCATTCGGGAGACGTGATCTTCGCAAACGGGATCATTTCAAAAAAACGCGGCACGGTGTTATATAATCCGCAGATCAACCGTCTGGGCGGCGGGATCATTCCCGTTTATGAATCCGTAAAAGGTCTGACGCAAACATTGATTCATGAATCGGTCGGAGAGATCCTGCGAACGATTGACGTATCGGACACGCTGCCTGAAGAATGGCTGAACCGATACCGGCTGATCGGATACCGGGATGCGTTGCGGCAGATCCATTTCCCGACCTCGGCAGAATCGCTGAAGGAAGCAAAAAGAAGGCTGTCCTTTGAAGAACTGTTTCTCTATTTTACGGCGATTCGTACCGTAAAAGACGACAGAGACCGCAGGAACGGGATCGCATTTCGAACGGAAGGCGTTCTTTCCGGTTTTCTTGCGCGGGTTCCGTTTGAACCGACCGCGGCACAGATGAATGCGATGCGCCAGATCGAAGAAGATATGCGCTCGGATCGGACCATGAACAGGCTCATACAGGGCGATGTCGGAAGCGGGAAAACACTGGTTGCGGAATTTGCCCTGTCGATCGCGAAAGCCAACGGAAAACAGGGTGTAATGCTTGCGCCGACGGAACTGCTTGCGGAACAGCATTTCAGAACGCTTTCAAAGCGCTTTCCGGATGCCTGCATCTATGTGGGAAGCATGTCGGAAAAGGAAAAAAAGGACGCTTTGAAACGGATCGCAGCCGGCGACGCAAAGATCGTGGTCGGTACGCATGCGCTTCTTTCCGATATCGTCAAATTCGCCGATCTCGGGCTTGTCGTAACAGATGAGCAGCATCGCTTCGGCGTATTGCAGCGTGCAAAGATCGAATCAAAAGGCGTTCGCCCGGACGTGCTCGTGATGTCCGCAACGCCGATCCCGAGAACGCTTGCGCTGCTTGTGTATGCCGATCTGGATCTGTCGGTGATCGACATGCTTCCGCCCGGCCGCAAGCCGATCAAAACGCATTTCGTCCCGCAGGCAAAGAGATCCGATCTATACAGACATCTTGCAGAATGCGCAAAAAACAACGAACGCGCATATGTCGTGTGTCCGTTGATCGAACCGACGGAGGGATACGAAGGACTGTCGCTGGAGGAGCTCTGCAACGAGATCGGAAAGCTGCTTCCGGATACGAAAATCGGAAAGCTGCACGGGCAGATGCAGGAGACGGAAAAGCGGCAGGTGATGGAAGATTTCAGAAGCGGCAGTATTCCGATCCTGATCGCCACAACGGTCGTCGAAGTCGGCGTAGACGTGCCGGAAGCAACCGCTATGGTCATCGAAGGCGCGGACCATTTCGGACTTGCAACACTGCATCAGCTGCGCGGAAGGGTAGGCAGAGGAGAAAAGCAGGCGCATTGCTACCTTCTTGCGCAGAAGCTGAACGACCGCGCAAAAGAACGGATCGAAACCATGATCGAAAGCGGCGACGGCTTTGAGATCGCGCAGAGAGATTTTGAAATGCGCGGAAGCGGCGACCTGTTCGGCGTGCGGCAAAGCGGAGAAGGCGCGTTAAGCGGGATCCTCGCCGGGAGCACGGTCGAGATCATCGAAGCTGCCTCATCCGCCGCAGATGCAGTCTTTACGCTGCCGACGGTGCTGCACAATGTGCTGATTGAAAGAGCGCGAAATCGGTACGGGACGCCGGACAGAATTGCACACAACTGATAAAATCGCCGCATTTACGGCGATTTTATCATCTTCTTTGGTTTTATCTCATCATGGACGATGATCCGTTCATGTTGTTCTGGGCGTATGCAATCATACGCTTGACCATTTCGCCGCCGACAGAACCCGCTTCGCGCGAGGTCAGATCGCCGTTATAGCCCTGTTTCAGATCCACGTTCAGGGAGTTTGCCACTTCATACTTGAAGTTCTGAAGGGACTGCTTGCTTTCGGGGACCAAAGCTCCGTTTCTGCTCATGATTGGTTTCTCCTTTCTGTTCAGTGAAGATTCTTTTCGGCGTAAGCGATCATGCGCTTTACCATTTCGCCGCCGATGCTGCCTGCTTCGCGCGAGGTCAGATCGCCGTTGTAACCCTGCTTCAGGTCGATATTCAGAGAAGAAGCAACTTCGCTCTTGAAGGACTGCAGCTTATTCTTGGAATCGGAAGACGTGCTGCTGCCGTTGCTGTTGTTTCGTGCCATGTTTTTCACCTCCTGTTTGGCTTTGATACCCTTAATTTCTGCAAAGTTCGAAAAATTATGAACGGAAAAATCTGTAACAGCGGATTCAAAAGAATCATCAATTGAAATGAGATCCGTTTTCACGATTCTGTTTCGGCAGTCGCTTGCATCTCAAAGCGAATGATGTTATAATACAAAAATTAAAATTGCCTGTTTATAGGCTTTGGGGGAAGCATGCTGCATATCGGATGTCATCTGTCGCCGTCCGACGGACTTCTTAAAATGGCAAAGACCGCATCGGAGCTCGGCGCGGATACGTTTCAGTTCTTTTCGAGAAACCCGCGGGGCGGCAGAGCGAAGGCGCCGGACGAGGCGGACGCGGGTGCAATGCGCGTATATCTGAACGAAAACGGCTTTGCGCCCGTGCTTGTGCACGCGCCGTATACGCTGAATCCGTGTGCCGAAAAACCGGAAGTCGCGCAGTTCGCGGAATTGTGCATGCGCGAGGACCTCATGCGATGCACCGCGATGAAGACGCCGTTCTATAACTTCCATCCGGGCTCGCACGTCGGACAGGGGATCGCGATCGGGATCGAAAAGACGGCAGCGCTTTTGAACCGCATCCTCGACGATTCGACCGATACGACCGTGCTGATCGAAACGATGGCGGGGCAAGGCAGCGAGATCGGCAGCACGTTCGAAGAGGTGAAAGCGATCATCGACGGTACGGAACGGAACGCGCGCGTCGGCGTCTGCCTTGATACCTGCCATGTGTTCGCGGCGGGATACGATATCGTCAACGACCTCGACGGTGTTCTCACGCAATTCGACCGCGTGATCGGGCTCGACCGATTGAAGTTTATTCATCTGAACGACTCAAAGTTCGAATGCGGACGGCACAAGGACCGCCACGCGGCGATCGGCGAAGGATTGATCGGGCTCGAGGGCGTCAGGCGAATCGTGAACCACCCCGCGTTGAAAGACCTGCCGTTCTGCCTCGAAACACCGCATGAAAAGCTTTCCGAATATGCGGACGAGATTCGGCTTACAAGGGGGATGACCGAATGAATCCGAACCTTGTTTCGATCGTCCCGTGTGAGACGTATGCGCCCGACGCGTGCGAAGCGGCGCTCGACGCGGTGCTGGAACCGCTCGGCGGTCTCGAGTGGGTTCGTCCCGGCATGCGGATCGGGATCAAGGCAAACCTCGTGTCCGGCGCAAAGCCCGAAAAAGCCGTTACCACGCATCCGACGCTTTTGGCGGCTCTCAGCAGGCTTCTCATTGCGCGCGGCGCGTCGGTCGTGATCGGCGACAGCCCGGGCAACCTCTTTAACGCCGCGGTGCTGAACCGCGTCTACGCGCTTTCGGAGCTCGATGAAGCCGAAAAAGTCGGCGCGGAGCTGAACCGCGATTTCTCCGAGAAGGACGGATATTTCGAGAACGCCGTGCAGGCGAAGCGCTTTACCTATACGGGCTGGCTGGACGGCTGCGACGCGATCATCAACTGCTGCAAGCTGAAATCGCACGGCATGATGAGCCTTTCCGCGGCGGCAAAGAACCTGTTCGGCACGATCCCAGGCACGATGAAGCCGGAATATCACTATCGCTTCCCGAATCCGAACGACTTTGCAGACATGATCGTCGACCTCGATGAATACTGGAAACCGGTCCTTCACATCTGCGACGCGGTCACGGCAATGGAAGGCAACGGACCGACGCAGGGAACGCCGAAGCACGTCGGCTGCCTCATCGCGTCGAAGAATCCGCATCACCTGGACGTGCTCGCGGCAACGCTGATCGGGCTGGAACCCAAGGACGTACCGACGATCGCGGCGGCGATCCGGCGAGACCTTGCGCCGGAATCGGTGGAAAAACTCGAGGTCGCGGGGGATTGGAAAGCTTTTTTGCAGGACGATTTCGATGTGATCCGAAACCGCAACAGCATTCTGTTCGTCGGCGGGGACAACGTCTTCGGCAAAGCGGTGCAGGGGGTCATGAATGCCTGTCTGGCGTCAAAGCCGAAGGTGAAAACGCGCGCGTGCATCGGGTGCGGCAAGTGCCGCGACATCTGCCCGGCGCATACGATCGCGATCCATAACAAAAAGGCGGTCATCGACCGCAGACACTGTATCAAATGTTTCTGCTGTCAGGAGTTCTGCCCGGTCGGCGCGATGCGCGTGCACCGTTCGCCGGTGGCAAAGCTTTTGACACACGGAAAGGAGAGCATGAAATGAAACGGCTTCTTACGCTGCTTTTATGCGCGGCGCTCGTTTTGTGCGCGCTTGCGTGCGATCAATCGCAACCGGACAGCGGCAAGCCGACCGTCGTGTGCACGATCTTTCCACAGTACGATTTTGTACGTCAAATCGCGGGCGACCGCGTGAACCTCGTGATGCTTTGCAAACCCGGCAGCGAGGTGCACGGCTTCGATCCGACGCTGTCCGAAATGTCCATGATCCTCGAATGCGATCTCTTTATCTATGTCGGCGGCGAAACCGACCGCTGGACGGAGGACCTTCTCCGCAAAAACGGCAAGGATCTGAACGCCGTTGCGCTCGTAGACCTTGTCGAGACCGTCGACGAGGAGCTTGTTCCCGGCATGCAGGGGGAGGCGGAGGACGAACCGGAAGCGGACGAGCACGTCTGGACAAGTCCGAAGAACGCCGTTCGCATCGTGGAGGGACTATGTGACGCGCTCTGCGCGCTTCTTCCGGATGAGGCGGACGCCATGCGAACGAATGCCGACGCATATGTGAAGGAGCTTGCATCGCTCGACAGCGATTTTCATGCGATGATGCAGACCGCGAAGCGCGGCACGGTCGTGTTTGCCGAACGCTTCCCGTTCCGGTACCTCTGCGACGATCTCGGGCTTCGGTATTACGCGGCACTGCCCGGCTGTTCCAGCAACGAGGAGGTCTCGCTTTCAACCGTGTCGTATCTCATTGACCGCGTCCGTGACGAACAGCTTCCGTACATATTCACGATCGAATTTTCGGACGGACGGATCGCGCATACGATCGCCGACGCGACCGGCTGCGGCGTGCTCGAGCTGCATTCGTGTCATAACGTAAGCCGCGCGGACTTCGAGGCGGGCATCACGTACCTCGATCTGATGCGGCAAAACCTTGCAAATCTTCAGAAGGCGGTGAATTGAATGGCATTGCTGACGTTTGAAAGCGTGGGGCTCTCCTACGGGGGCGACAACGTCGCGCATGACGTGAGCTTTTCCGTGCAGGCGGGCGAGTTCTGGGGCATCGTCGGCGAAAACGGCTCCGGCAAAACAACGCTGATGAAGGCGCTTCTGGGTCTGATCCCGTGCGCGTCCGGCAGGATCGTGATGGGCGAGGGATTGAAGCCCAATGAGATCGGGTATCTCCCGCAGCAAAGCACGATCCAGAAGGATTTTCCGGCGTCGGTCGGTGAAGTCGTGCTGTCCGGCACGATCGGCTGGCGCGGCATGAAGCCGTTTTACGGCAGGCGCGAACGTGAAACGGCACGCAAAAACATGGATATGCTCGGGATCCTGCCGCTCGAAAAGCACAGCTATCAGGAGCTGTCCGGCGGACAGCAGCAGCGTGTGCTCTTGGCAAGAGCGCTCTGCGCCACGCGCAAGTGCCTCGTGCTCGACGAACCGACGACGGGGCTTGATCCGGTCGTCACGGCGGAGTTTTACCGGCTTCTGAACGACATCAACAAGCGCGGCATGACGATCGTCATGGTCTCGCACGACATCGAGGAAGCGGTAAGAAGCTGCTCGCATATCCTGCACCTTTCCTGCCATCCGCTCTTTATCGGCACGGCGGCGGAATATAAGAACAGTCCGATCGGACGGAAATATCTGAAGGAGACCGCGGTATGATCGCTTCGTATTTTCAGAATATGCCGGATATCATGACCCGCGCGCTCGTCGTCGGCACGCTGGTGTCGCTGTGCGCAAGCTTACTCGGCGTGACGCTCGTTCTGAAGCGCTATTCGATGATCGGCGACGGCCTTTCTCACGTCGGTTTCGGCGCGCTGGCGATCGCAACGGTCCTGAACGTCGGAAACGCTTCGATGGCGGTTTCGCTGCCGATCGTGATGCTTGCGGCATTCGTGCTCATGTGGCTCACCGAAAAGCGGCGCATGCAGGGCGACGCCGCGATCGCGGTGCTTTCTACCGGCGCGATCGCGATCGGCACGCTTCTGTTCCGGTTCAGTGACAACCAGTATCAGGACATCTGCAATTCGCTGTTCGGCACGGCGTCGATGGCGCTTCTTTCCGACGCGGATATGTGGATCACGGTCGGCGTTTCCGTCGCGGTGCTGCTGCTGTTCATTCTGTTCTATACGCGGATCTTCAGCGTCACGTTCGACACGAACTTCGCGAAAGCCACCGGCGTGCACGTCGGCGTGTACAGCATGATGCTCGCGGCGCTGACCGCCGTGACCGTCGTGATCGGCATGAAGATGGTCGGCGCGATCATGGTATCGGGGCTCATCATCTTTCCGGCACTAAGTGCCATGCGCGTTGCGAAACAGTTCCGCACGGTCATGATCACATCCGCCGCGCTGTCGCTCGTCTGCTTCTTTGCGGGCTTCTTCCTGTCGCTTCTCATGGAAGCGCAGCCGGGTCCCGCGATCATAGCGGTGCATGTGCTGGCGTTTCTCATCTGCACGCTGATCGGCACTCTGAAAAACCGTATTCGCGCGCGCAAAAACCGCTCCATCGTCGTCGAACCGCCGTGCAGGGCGGAGCAATGACGGCGATGCGGTCATGAATCGGCTTCGCCGTGCATTGCCCCGCGGACAGAAACGGACCCCGCGGTCATGATCGCATCTTGTCCGTATTTTTTCTGTTGCCCTTTTCGGACAACGGTGCTATAATATATTCTGTACTTTAATAAGGGGGTTTAAACATGAAAAAGTTCTTTTCCGATTTCAAAGCGTTTGCTTTGAAAGGCAACGTGGTCGACATGGCGGTCGGCGTCATCATCGGCGGCGCGTTCGGCGCGATCGTGACGTCTTTGATCAACGACATCATCATGCCGCTTTTGGGTCTCATCATCAAGGCGGATTTCTCGACGTGGTTCATCCCGATGGGCGAAGTGCCGGAAGGTACGGCCATGACGGCGGACGCGCTCGCGGAAGCCGGTGTCTCCGTGTTCCATTACGGCAAGTTCATCTCCGCGATCGTCTACTTTATCCTGATCGCGCTCGCGATCTTTATCGTGGTCCGTGCACTCCGTAAGGCGGAGGAGAAGGCTGCTGAAATGAAAAAGAAGAAAGAGGAAGCGCCCGCGCCCGAGAAGAAGCCGCGTCTCTGCCCGTACTGCAAGCAGGAAGTTGCCGACGACGCGACCCGCTGCCCGCACTGCACCAGCGAGCTTCCG
>CAMNHT010000020.1 GCA_946539625.1 uncultured Clostridia bacterium
TGACGTCCCACTTTTCGAGCGCTTCCTGCATGACCGTATGGTTCGTGTAGGAGAAGGTCTTCTGCGCAACGTCAAACGCCTCTTCAAAGCTGAGTCCTTCAAGCATCAAAAGACGGATCAGCTCCGGAATGGAGACCGTCGGATGCGTATCGTTGAGCTGAATGGAAACAAGCTCGGAAAACTCGGTGATCGGACGATTCTCGCGTTTGAAGCGGAACATCAGGTCCTGCAATGAAGCCGATGACAGGAAGTACTGCTGCTTTAAGCGCAGACGCTTGCCCGCCGTTGTCGTATCGTTCGGGTACAGTACGCGCGTGATGTCCTCGACCGCGTTCTTTTCGAGCACGGCGACCGCATATTCCTGATCGTTGAATTTCTGGAAGTCAAAGTCCTGCACCGCCTCGCTCTGCCAGAGCCGGAGCGTGCCGATGTTGTCGGTGTGGTAGCCGATGATCGGCATGTCGTACGGAACGGCGCGCACGGTCTGATCGGAGAAGTGCACAAGCACCTCGTGCGTGTCGCGGCGGCGGCTCCACGGGTCGCCGAAGCGCTGCCAGTCGTCCGCGCTTTCGGTCTGGAAGCCGTTCGTAAAGGTCTGTTTGAAAAGCCCGTACTTATAACGGATGCCGTAGCCGTCAAGCGGCAGGTTCATAGTCGCCGCAGAATCCAAGAAGCATGCGGCAAGGCGGCCGAGACCCCCGTTTCCGAGCGCCGCGTCCTCGATATCCTCAAACGCCGCAAGATCCAGTCCGCACTCTTCGAATTCCTTTTTGACCTCGTCGAGGATCCCGAGTGCAAACAGGTTGTTGTAAACCATGCGTCCGACCAGATACTCCGCCGAAAAATAATAGGTTGATCTTGTGCGTTCATGTGCGTGACGGCTCTCATACCACGGGTCGGCGATCGCGCCCATCACGACCGACGCAAGCGCGGCATGCAGCTGCTGAACCGTCGCCTCTTTCAGCGACACCTGCGCGTCGCGTTTCAGAACGAGTTCGATTTGTTGCATGATCGTTTTCGTATCCATAATCCTATCCCCATTCATAGCTTTGGACGTATTATATCATATTCTTTCACGATATGCAAAAAAACCGGCGAAATTTCCTGCCGGTTTTTTGTAAAAAATGCGTAAAGAGCCTTTAACCCCACGGGCGTCTGGCGTTGACAAAATACTTTTTCCAGTAGTTGGTGGAGACCGAACGCCGCACGACCTCGCCGGCGGAGCTTGACGCGTCGATCATCTCGCCGCCGCCGATGTAGATGCCGACGTGACTGACGCGGCTGGATTTTTCATTGCAGAAGAACACCAGATCGCCCTTCTTAAGGTCGCTTATGCTTGTGATATTCTTCCAGCGGCTGACCTTAGAGAAGCCGTTGGCGTCCATACGGCTCACGCTGACGCCCGCCTGCTTCAGGCAGTAATAGACGAAGCCGGAGCAGTCGAATGTATTGGGTCCCTTGTCGCCGAGAACGTACTCACAGCCGAGCTTGGACTTCGCGACCTTGATCATCGTGTCGATCCTGGTGTCGTATTTCGGCGTTGCGGTCGGCTTCGCCGTCGGTTTCGGCGTGGCTTTCGCCGTAGCCTTCGACGTCGTCTTGGACGTCGTCTTTGACGAGCTCTTGGAAGTGGCCTTCGGCGTCGTCTTCGGCGTCGTCTTCGACGTCGCCTTCGCCGTGGTCTTCGACGTTGCCTTTGCGCTTGTCTTTGCTTCTTCTTTCAGCTGCGCTTCCAGCGTCTTCGAGATCTTTGCTTCGTCGCTGTACAGCTTTTCAAGCGTCTTTTCGCCGGCTTTTCCGTCCACGGTAAGCCCGTTGCGTTTCTGGAACGCCTTGACCGCTTCGACGGTCTTTTCGCCGTACACACGGTCGACGTCGCTCTCATCCATATAGCCGAGCTCAACCAGCTGCTCCTGCAGCACCTTGACGTCGCGACCTTCCGCGCCTTCGAGCAGCATATAACGCTGTGCTTCGCTGCTGTATAAAAGCGACTGCGTCTGTTCGCCCGCGACGCCGTCCTGCTTCAGTCCGTGCTGCCGCTGGAACAGCTCGACCGCATATTCGGTAGAGTTGCCGTAATAATCGGTCGGTTCGTCGAGTTCAAGATATCCGAGCTCCATCAGACGTCCCTGCAGTTCCACGACGTCCTCGCCTTTGTCGTGTTTTTTCAGCGCGACGTAAGTGTATGTCGCAGAATTGCCGGGCTCGGCCGATATGTCGATCGGTTCATACGGTTCGTCCTCTGCGTTCGGAGCGGTGATGCCGTCCGGCTCGATCAGCTCCGCTTCCGAAGATCTGTCGATTTCGGGCATTCTCAAAAGCGCGGGAAGCTCCGCTTTGGGTTCCGCTGCGTTCTGCGCCTTGCCTGCGCAGCTGCACGAGGAGATGCCGACGATCAGGGCAATAATGATCAAAAGCAGCGCAACGGCAAAAATCAGCACCGTCAGCACCGCGCGTTTTTGCGCGACGCTGAAGCTGCTCCAATTTCGAATGATGTAAGGAATCGTCAGTTTCTGCTTTTCCATACCGAAAGTGTATCGCGGATTCGGAAAATGCGCAAGCAAATTTCCCCGATGTTCAACAAAATTTCATAACTATTTTGCATTTATGTTGCATCTCATTCTTCCTTCGCTTCGCGGCTTTCGTACCAATAGGTCACGATCCGCTCGATCGCGACCGCGCCGGAGCTTCCGGACAGTCCGTTCGGAATGAACACCACGACGGCGATCTCGGGATCCTCGCGCGGGGTGATCGCCGCGAACCAGCACGTATTCTCGATATCGACGTTGTTTGACGCCGCCGTCTGTGCCGTTCCCGTTTTCCCGCTGATGCGGTCGAGATATCCCTTATACGCAAACGCCATCGAGAAAACCGAAGACGCGGTGCCGCCGTCCTCCGGCGAAACGACGCCGTGCATGCCTTCGAGGATCGCGTCCCAGTATTCGTCCGGCGCGTCGATGGAATCGACGGCTTCCGGCTGATTCCGGAAATACCCCGTACCGTCCGCAGCGTCCACTTCCTTGATGACCGTTGCGCGATAAGCGGTCCCGCGGTTTGCGATCGTCGAAACATACCGTGCGATCGAGATCGGCGTGACAAGCATAACGCCCTGTCCGATGCCTGTCTGGATCGTATAGGTCGGTTTCCAGCGAAGCTCCTCGAGCCACGTCGAGATCGAAACGATCCAGCTCGTATGCGAGTAGGATACGCCGGTCGGGATATTCAGCTCCTCCTTGAGGATCTCGCGGATCTCCGCGCCGCGCTCACGCTGTTCGCCGTCCATCAGCCGCAAAAGCCGGTTCGCGCACGACCGCAGATCGGCGTCGGAAATATCCAGCTCATGCTGATCGCAAATCGAACGCAGCAGATTGTAAATGCGGTTATAAATCAGTCGGGGCAGCGCCGAGGTCTGCTCGGAAAGCGTTTTTTCACAATCGTAGCGCGCCTTTTGCCCGCCGATCTGCACCGATAGCTCGCCGGGCAGCTCCACGCCGGTGGTGTCCTTCATGCCGAGTCTGCCTGCCCAGTAGTTCAGCCGGTCGATACCGACGCGGTCGGCAATCGTGTAGAAAAAGTAGTTGCACGAAACGGTCAGCGCACGCGAAAGCGTCAGATTCGCGTGATTGCCGGGATTTGAGGTCCAGCAGCTCGGCGCGTTCTGTTCGACCTTGGTCGTCGGATCGTCGACAAAATAGTAGTACGGAGAACGGTCGGAGATCATCTCGGTCGTGGTGAGCTTTCCCTCCATCAATCCCGCAAACCCCGTCGCCATTTTGAATACCGAACCGGACGCGGTGCGAATGCCGATCGCACGGTTCAGCGTCGGCTGATTGCTCTTTGCGCCGAAAAGCTGTTCGTATTCCGTGTCGTCGATCCCGTCGGTGAACATGTTCGGATCATAGTCCGGATACGACGCCAGCGCGAGGAGCTCGCCGGTCTTCACGTTCATCACGATGACGGCGCCGGTTTCCGCCAGCTTGATCTCGTCCGCTTTTCCGCCGGTCAGTGCTTCATACCTGCTGCGGTCCGAAGCGATCTTCTGCTCCTGTTTTTTCCGTGTTTCCGCAATGTTCTCCAGAAGCGCTTCCTCGCAGACCTTCTGCAGCTCGATGTCGATGGAAAGCTGTACGTTCATGCCGTCGGTCGGCTGTGTGGAATCGAGCACCTCGACGATCGCTCCGCGCCTGTTCTTCAGAATGCGCGTCGTGCCGAGCCGTCCGTACAAATGCGGCGTCAAATACGCTTCCATCGTCTTTTCGACGCCCGCAACGCCCACAAGATCGTTGTAGGAATAGCCGAGGTCCAGCATGTTCCGGGTCTCTTTTCCCTTCCCGTCGAACGGCTGAAAGTCCGCATAGGAGTAGCCGACGGAGGTCATGTCCTTTGTGACCTGTTTGGAAAGGTATCCGACGATATGCGATGCGGTATGCCCGTACGGATACACGCGATAGCTGCTCTTTTCGGTGAGGATGCCGGTGAGCCGGTCGCTTGCCATGTCAAGCTCCGTCACAACCGCCAGAGAAACGTCGTACGCAATGCGCACGCCCTCGAACGCGCGGTAGCTGTTCATAACGGCTTCCTGTCGGATCGACATGATCTTCTTTGCCTCGTCAAAGGGCATATTGTCGGGGATGCACCAGGAATTGCGCAGAATGCGGTACGCCTCCTCTGCGGAAAGGTCCGGGTTGCTGAAATTACAGGCTTCGACAAAATTCCGTTTGCGCGCGGCTGCGACGGACGCGTCGGAAGTACGGAAATCGTAGACAAACGTGCCGTCGGAAAGCATGTTGATATAAAACGTGTCGATCGTTTTCCCGCCGCCCTCCTCAATGATGCGGATGGCTTCGATCAGCGAATTCGTGTAGCGCGCGCTGTCGACGGGCGTGCGGTTGGAAGGGTCACGATAAAAGAGCACGTTGTAGGTCGTTTCGTCATAGGCGAGCACAACGCCGTTGCGGTCGGTGATCATGCCGCGGCTGCCGGACTGGTAGGTCGTGACCTCGGTCGTCTGCTGCACCGCCGCCGAATATGCCTCCGTCTCGCGGATGGCAAGCTTGTCCAGAAAGATCAGCAGCACGCCGAGCATCACAACAAAGATGCCGATCAGCATCCAGATGCGCGTATTCAGTTTTCCCTTCTCACTGCGTTTCATTTATGCAGGGAACTGCCTTTCTCTCTGCTGCGGAACAATGCAGCAATCAGATACGTAAACAGCGCTTCCAGTATGATCGAAGGGAGCGCTGCAGTAAGGAGCCGATGCCCGTCGAACCGTGCGCCGATCGCAAGCGAGAACGCAAAGATCACCGTCTCCGCCGCGGCCGCGCCGACCGACGCGAACAGGAGCAGAAGCACGCGGGCGCGTTCCTTTTTACGTGTGAATCCGTACACGATCACGACCGCGATAAGATACGCCGCCGCCGAAAGCCCGAGATACGGATTGCAGAAAAGGTCCGTGAAAAGCCCGCCGAACACCGCGATCAGCATGCCGTCCTGCACCGCCGTCGCCGCCGTCGCCGCCATGGCAAGGCACAGCGTAAACAGCGGCCGGATCCCGTTGCCGGAAAGCGCGGGAAGCACAAACGCGTCCAGAAAAAGCGCAGCGAGCGCCGCAGGAATGAGAAGAAGCCGGCGCTTCATCCGATCGCCTCGTCCACGCCGACCACGATCAGCGCTTCTTCCAGATGCAGAAAATCAATATCCATCGAAACGATCGCGTCATGCGTGCCCTTGCCCTCCTCGTTGACCGCAATGACCGTTCCGACATACAGCCCTTTCGGGAAAAATCCGCCGATGCCGCTCGTGCGGACGGTGTCGCCCGTGCGCACGTCCGCCTTGCTCGGAAGGTAGTAAAGATACGTGCCCAAAAGCTCCCCGTCCGGCTCATAAAGCCCGCCGAGCATACCCTCGTCGCGCGTACGCTGCACCATCACGCTGATGCGCATCTTTTCATCGCACATTGTTTTGACCCGGCACCAGTTCGGACCGACCTCCGAAACGCGTCCCACAATGCCGTCCGGCGTGATGACCGCCATCTTTTCGGTCACGCCGCTGCGCGAGCCTGCGTTCAGCGTGATCGTGTCGATATACGGATTGCTGTCGCGCCCGATGACCGACGCCGTAACAAAATGCAGATCCGGATTCGCTTCCGTAAAGTTCAGAAGCTCCGAAAGCCGTGCGTTTTCCTTTTCGGTCTCGTCAAGGAGTGCAAGCTTCTGCTCCTGCAGAAGCACCGTCTCCCGAAGCTGCGCGTTTTCTTCCTGAATCCCGGAGGGTGTGAATACGCGCGCAAAGAAGTCCGAACCCCTCTGTTCCGCGGCATGCAGAAATCCCGAGACCGGCAAAAGCGCCGTGCGGAACAGCTCGTCCCCCGTACCTCTGCCGTTTGCAGTGAATCCCGCGAGGACGACCAGAAGGATGATCGCGATCAGAGCGATCCACATCGGTCTGTTTTTCCAAAGCTTCCGCATTTCCGCCTCCGATATACCTTTACAAAATACAGTATACCACAGCTTCGGCGATCGGAAGGTGAACTTTCGGTTAATTCGTACTCATTCTCGCAGAAGCATCCAGCCCGCCGCCAGCAGCGCTACGATCCCGATCACCAAAAACACCCACCACGGCACACAGTAAAAGATCAGCGCCGCCGCTGCCGCGCCGATCGCAACGAGCATCAGCCGTCTTGCCCTGCATTTTCGTTCGCATCTTCTCCGCATATGCTTTCCTCCTCTTTTTCTGTATCATACGCAGAAAAAAAGCGTTCCGTGACGAAATATGCCGTTTGTGCAATCCGAGCGCTCAACCGCGTGCGGAACCCCTTTAAGACAGCCGGAATACGATATGGTATCAGTAAAGTTAGGAGATCGGGTATGCAATCCGAATTGATGAAATTGATCGACGTTTCGCACAGCTTCTATACGGTCGAAGGCGAAACGACTGCTATAAAGGATCTGGATCTGACCGTATATGACGGCGAATTTTTGGCGCTGGTCGGCCCGTCCGGCTGCGGCAAAACGACGGTGCTCTCGCTGATCATGGGGCTTCTCCGCCCCACCGCGGGCAGCGTGCGGTTTTTGCGGAACGATCTGCGGCTCGGCTACATGCTGCAGCGCGACCACCTTCTGGATCACCGCACCGTGGAAAAGAACGTGCTTTTGGGACTTGAGGTGCAGCATCGGCTGACGGAAGAGAGCAAGGCGCGTGCGTTCGCCTTGCTCGACAAGTACGGACTGGGCGAGTTTCGTGCGTACAAGCCGCAGCAGCTTTCCGGCGGCATGCGGCAGAAGGTCGCGCTCATCCGCACGCTTGCGCTCGAACCGGACCTGCTGCTTCTGGACGAACCGTTTTCCGCGCTCGATTATCAGACGCGCCTGAACCTTTCCGACGAGGTCTACCGCATCATCCGAAGCGAGCACAAGAGCGCGATCCTCGTCACGCACGATATTTCCGAGGCGGTCTCGACGGCGGACCGGGTCGCGGTCTTTTCCGCGCGTCCGGCAAGGCTCAAAGAGATCGTGGAGATCGGCTTTCCCGCCGACATGTCCCCTCTCATTCGCCGCAGTCAGCCGGAGTTTCACGATTATTTCGACCGGATCTGGAAGGAGCTCAGACCATGAGAAGAATCGCCGTTTCCGAAGCGCACGCAAGGTATCTTCGCCGCATCCGCCGCGACGCGCGGATCGTCGTCCTGTGCAGGATCGCGGTCCTTTTGGGCTTTCTGCTTCTGTGGGAAATCGGCGCGGATCTTCGTTGGTTCGATCCCTTTATCCTCTCCTCACCCTCGCGCGTGGTCGCCGCGATCGCGCGGCTCTACGCGGACGGGTCGCTCTGGCTGCACATCGGTACGACGCTTTTCGAGACTGTGCTCGGTTTTCTTTTCGGCACGATCCTCGGCGCGCTCTTCGCTGTGCTCCTTTGGTGGATGCCGAAGCTGAACCGGATCCTTGATCCGTACCTGGTCGTGCTGAACGCGCTGCCGAAGATCGCGCTGGGTCCCGTGCTCATCGTATGGATCGGCGCGGGGACGGCGTCGATCGTCGTCATGGGCGTGCTCGTTTCGCTTGTCGTGACAACCGTCACGGTCCTGAACGGCTTTCTTGCCGCAACCGACGAAAAACAGCTCCTGATGCGTACGCTCGGCGCAACGAAGCTGCAGATCTTTACGAAGGTCGTTCTGCCCGCGGGCGTGCCGGACCTGATCTCCGCGCTCAAAATCTCCGTCGGCATGAGCTGGGTCGGCGTGATCGTCGGCGAATATCTCGTCAGCAAAGCCGGGCTCGGCTACCTCATCGTCTACGGCGGGCAGGTCTTCAAGCTTGACCTCGTCATGGCGTCGGTCACGGTCCTTTGCGTGCTTGCCGCGCTGATGTACTACGCCGTCGCATTTCTCGAAAAGAAGGTCCGCTCATAAAAAAGGCGCAGAGCGTTTATCACTCTGCGCCGAAGATTCATGCGTTTTCATCCGGCGGATGCTTTGCGATCTGCCGTTTTTTCCAGAAATATGCGGCTGCGCCGACCCCGACTGCCGCTGCCGCGGTTATAACGCCGATCCAAAGGAGCGGACGAAGACCCTGCGCGTCGGGTTTCGGAGCTGTTTTCTGCGTGGTCTCCGCAGACGCCGGCGCAGCCGGAACGACCGTCGGCGTCGGAGAAGGCGCGGGTGCTTCCGTCGGCTTCGATGTCGGTGCGGGTTCGGGCGTCGGCGTCGGCTCGACATAACCGGACAGAAGCTTTTCGTCGATGTTGTCGAACACGTCGTTTCCTGACGGAACAATGCCCTCCGCCATGCCGAAGCGGTTGAACGCATACGCGCCGTCGTCCCTGCGCACCCTGAAGGAATAGCGTTGCTGGGAAACGTGCTTGAGATATGCTTCACGCGCGACCTTGAAGGCGTCCCTGCCCCCAAAGAACGCCAGCGGCGTATGCGCGTCGACGGTGAGTTTGTTCTTCTGAAACAGATGCAGATACAGCTTCTGCACCTGCCACGTACCGTACTGCGCTGCAGATTCCGGATCGAATTCCGGATCCGCCGCAAGCGCAAACGCTTCGCGCGCGGCCTTCGCCGTCCGCTTATGCTGCCAGTGTCCGTACTCGCCGTTCAGATCCTGCGCAAATACAACGAGCGGACGCAGGCGTCGATAGACGCGCACGGTATTCAGAAGCAGCTCGCTGTATGGAAACATGTCCTTTAATTCTTTGGATGCGCCGTTATAGACGTCCTTCATGCCGAGGAACACCGGCCGATACCGAAGTCCCATCGTCCATGCGCCGTTTTCCGCCTCGTCCGCGCGGACGCGGTTCTGACAGGTCACGTAAACGATCGTTCCGACATACCCCTGCTCCGCGCCGTAAGTCGGGACAATGCTGCCGAGATACAGAACGTCGTCGTCCGGATGCGTCGAAATCAGCAGATAATCCAGATGATCCGGCGTTTCCTGCCATTCGTGGAACGGCTCGGAAAGCTCGCCCGGACCGTACACCGCGCAGAACAGAACCTTCATGCCGGTCTCTCCCGCCTCAACGGCTGCGCTTCGCGCTTCTTTCAGCAGCGGTATGACGGAATCCGGATGCGGTTCAGGCGTTTCCCGTTTCAGCACCGTTCCGTCTTCGGTATACTGTACAACGCTGACGTTCTCCGCCGGCTCCTGCCACGAGATACACAGCCGCGCGCCTTCAATCGGTGTGTCCCAGGTCAGCGTAAACGCTTCCCCCTGCCGAAAGCTGTAATAGCTTCCCCGATCCTTCAGAATCCGGTTTGCCGCCTCCGGGTTCGCTCCGAAATCAAATCGAACCGAATCGGTCAGATCCTCCGCCTGCGTCGCTTCCGCGTACGCCGGTCGGATCGAAGCCGTGAGCAGAAGGATGAGTATGCAAATGAAAAACGGTCGTATTCGTTTCATAAACGGTGAGACGCCGTGATGTGACACGGCGTCGATTCGAAGGATCTGTCAGTTTGTGTGCCGCTTCCTTTTTGCGATCAGCAGGATCGCGATCGCGATCAGAACAACGCCCGACGCGGCGAGAACGATCGGCAGCATGCGGTTCTTCTGCGATTTTGCAGGCGCCGGTTCAGGCGTCGGCTCTGCGGTCGGTTCGGGCGTCGGCTTTGGCGTCGTTACTTCAGTCGGCTCCGGCGTGGGCTCCGGCGTCGGTTCGGGCGTGGGTTCCGGCGTCGGTTCGGGCGTGGGCGGCGGCGTATAGCCGTAAAACAGCGTTTCGTCGATATTGTCGAATACGTCTTCTCCGACCGGCACGACGCCTTCCGCCATGCCGAAGCGGTTGAACGCGTATTGCTCATCGTCCACGCCGACATAGAACCATGCTCTCTGCTGCGTTTCGTGCTTCTTGTATGCTTCACTGGCGACCTCAAGCGCAGTTTTGCCGTCGAAGAAGGACAGCGGTACATGCGCATCGACTGTGATCGTATTCTCCGGGTAGAGATGCAGAAACAGCTTCTGCACCTGCCACGCGCCGTACTGCTCATAGGATTCCGGATCGAAGGTCGGGTCCGCAGCAAGCGCAAACGCTTCGCGGGAAACTTTTGATACCAGCTTGTGCTGCCAATGTCCGTACTCGCCTTCCGTATCCTGCGCAAACACGACGAGCGGACGCCGTGACCGAAAAACGCGTACGAGATTGACAAGCAGATCGTCGTGCGAAAATTTTTTCCGTTCCTCCTCTGCGAACACTTCCGGGATATCGGGCATATTGAGAAACAGCGGTCTGTAACGGACGCCCATTGCCCACGCGCCGTTCTCCGCCTCGCTGATGCGAATACGCCCCTTGTTCTCAAGGAACTGCATGGTCGTCACGTAAACGACCGTGCCGACGTAGCCCTGTTCCGCGCCGTAAGTCGGCGGGATGCTGCCCAAAAACAGCACGTCGTCGTCCGGATGCGTGGAGATCAGCAGATAGTCGAGATGATCCGGCGTCTCCTGCCACGGATGAAACGGCTCCGGCAGTTCGCCTGCGCCGTACACATAGCAGCTGCGGACCCGCATGTCCGTCTCTCCCGCCTGCACGACCGCCTTGCGCGCTTCCGTATGAAGCAGCGTCGCGGACTCATAACACGATCCGATCTCGTCCGTTCCGATCAGCGCACCGTCCGCGTCATACTGCAGGATACAGACGCCCTGCGGCGCGATCTGCCATTTCAGGCACAGGCGCGCGCCGTCGATTTCTTCGTCCCACGTCAGGGAAAAAGATTCGTTCGGCTGAAAGACCTGATAATGCTCCGGGTCCGAAAAGATGCGTGACTGGGCATACCTGTAGTCACCGAAATCAAAGGTGTATTTTTTGGTCAGCTCCTCCGCCTGCGTCGGCTCCTCCGTCGGTGTCGGCTCCTTCGTCTGCGCCTCTTCCGCGCCTGTGCGCATGACCGGCAGCGTCAGCAGCAGGATCAGGATAAAAATGATCGGGATTCGTATTTGTTTCATCTTCTCAAAACCTTCCTTATTTGCGGCTGTATGGGGTATTCCGAAGCGGCAGCGTCGTACGGAACACGCCATCGTAATTCTCATATGCGTTCTGCACCGCCGGCGCGGTCGGGATCGTACAGATTTCGCCGATGCCCTTTGCGCCGCAGGCAAGTCCGTCCTTTGTCGCCTTTTCTACAAGGATCGCTTTGACCTCCGGCGTTTTGTCCGCGCGGAACAAGCCAAGTGTGCCGTACTTTGCGGTCGGCTTCCCGTCCTTTAACGGAAAATCTTCGGTGAGCGCGTAGCCGAGTCCCATCACGACGCCGCCCTCGATCTGCCCTTCGGCGGCACGCGGATTGACCGCCACGCCGAGATCGTGGATCGCCGTCACGCGCTTTAACGTGC
>CAMNHT010000021.1 GCA_946539625.1 uncultured Clostridia bacterium
ACCCACGCGGATCCGCCGAAAATCGCGCCTGCGATCATTGCGATGAACGGGACCTTTGCGCCGCAGGGAATGAAAGTCGTCGTCATGATCGTCATGCGGCGATCACGTTCGTTTTCAATGGTACGCGACGCCATAATGCCCGGAATGCCGCAGCCTGTTCCGATCAGCATCGGGATGAAGGATTTACCGGAAAGACCGAACCTACGGAAGATACGGTCGAGCACGAACGCGATACGCGCCATGTAGCCGCATGCTTCAAGGAACGCAAGCATCAGGAACAGAACGAGCATCTGGGGCACGAAGCCGAGCACGGCGCCGACGCCGGCAACGATACCGTCCTGAATGAGACCGTACAACCATTCCGGAACGCGGAGGTTTCCTTCACCGTCCAGAAGCATCATGTCAACCAGCGCCGGAACGCCGGGGACCCATACGCCGTAATCGGCGGGATCGGGCTCGTCAAAGCCTTTCTCCTCGAAATAGCCGATCGCATCCTTGAACGACATTGCGTTGACTTCCTCATCAGCGTTTTCGGGTACTTCGTCAAAGTATACGGTGACGTCGTTCAGCGCGAGCGTTTCCTCGTCCTCCACCTGTACGACTGCCGATTTCTCATCGGTCGTAAAAGCCTTGAGCTCTGTAACCGTTGCTGCCGCGTCGAACGCTTCGTCCTCGGTGTCGATCTCGAACCCGTAGGCTTCAAGTGCAGTCGAAGCGGCGGCGTAATCATCCGCGGCTTCCTCGGAGGCGCTGCTGCCGATGCCGAAAAGATGCCATCCGTCGCCGAACAGACCGTCGTTTGCCCAGTCGGTCGCAGGCGCGCCGACGCCCACCATAGCTACCCAGTAGACGATGAACATAACAAGCGCGAAGATCGGCAGACCCAGCCAGCGGTTGGTGACGATACGGTCGATCTTGTCGGACACGGACAGCTTGCCTGCGTTCTTCTTTTTATAACAGGTCTTGATGACCGAACCGATATAAATGTAACGCTCGTTTGTGATGATGCTTTCCGCGTCGTCGTCCAGTTCCTTCTCCGCCGCCTCGATGTCCTGCTCAATATGTGCCTTCGTTGCTTCCGGGATATTGAGCTGTTCCATCACCTTGCTGTCGCGTTCAAAGACCTTGATCGCGTACCAGCGCTGCTGTTCTTCCGGAAGTCCGTGCACGACCGCTTCTTCGATATGCGCAAGCGCATGTTCAACCGGACCGGAGAACGAATGCTGCGGAACGGTTTTCGTGCTTTGCGACGCTTTAATCGCCTCTTCGGCGGCTTCCATGATGCCGATTCCCTTCAATGCGGAAATCTCGACGATCCGACAGCCGATCTGCTCGGAAAGGCGCTTCGTGTCGATCTTATCACCGTTCTTTTTCACGACGTCCATCATGTTGATGGCGACGACCACCGGGATGCCGAGCTCAACAAGCTGCGTCGTCAGATACAGGTTGCGCTCAAGGTTCGATCCGTCGACGATGTTCAGGATTGCGTCCGGGCGTTCGTTGATCAGATAGTTTCTTGCAACAACTTCCTCCAGCGTGTACGGAGAAAGCGAATAGATACCGGGAAGGTCCGTGATGATCACGTCGCTGTGATTCTTCAGCTTGCCTTCCTTCTTTTCCACGGTGACACCCGGCCAGTTGCCCACAAACTGGTTGGAGCCGGTCAGCGCGTTGAACAGGGTTGTTTTGCCGCTGTTCGGGTTGCCCGCGAGGGCAATGCGAATACTCATAAATTCCTCCTCTGTCGTTAGCTTTTGCTAACCAATGCATTGAAAAAATAGGCTGAAAGCCCTTTGTTCCGATTATTCTTCGATCAGAATCATTTCCGCGTCCGCCTTGCGCAGCGAAAGCTCGTAGCCGCGCACCGTCACCTCGACAGGATCGCCGAGCGGCGCAACCTTACGGACATAAACTTCGATTCCTTTGGTGATGCCCATATCCATGATGCGGCGTTTGACTGCGCCCTCACCTGTGAGTTTTTTGACCTTGACCGTTTCGCCGATCTTTGCGTCTCTTAATGTCTTCATCTCTTTCCTCCTATATCAAAATTTTTTGCGCCATCTTTTCGTCGATGGCAATACGTGATTCCTTGACGTTGACGATCACGTTGCCGCCCATGCGGGAAACGATCTGCACAGTCCCGCCGACCACGAAGCCTAAATTGCTTAGGTGGTGACGGATCTCATCCGTTCCCTTGATGCCGCGGATCACATTGACCTCGCCGTCGTCTGCAAAAATCAGAGGCATCATCGTGTTCCTCCTTCTTCACGTTCGGTTAGCATCTACTAACCGAACGTTCAAACAATTGGTTAGCGTTCGCTAACCTTCGATGCTATTATAATGAGTCGGTCCCTGTTTGTCAAGTATCATTTCAATTACGATCAAAATATACGATCGACTTGCATTTTGTCGGCGGGTTCGGTATAATATTCATATTACAACAAAAGAGGAAACCGTATGTCCCTGCTGGAATCCGGAGAAATGTATCTCGAGACAATCCTGATCCTGTCCCAAAAGAAGCCTGTCGTGCGGTCAATCGACGTGGCCGAACACATGTCGTTTTCAAAGCCGTCCGTAAGCAGAGCTATGGGCATTTTGAAAAAAGGCGGCTATATTGAGATCGACACATTCGGTCATATTACGCTGACCGAAAGCGGTAAATCAGCGGCTGAACGTATCTATGAGCGGCACAGGATCCTTTCGGAGATCCTGATGCGTCTCGGCGTGGACGAAAAGACCGCAACGGAAGACGCCTGCAAGATGGAGCACTATATCAGCGACACGTCATTTACCGCGATCAAGGAGCATCTTCAAATGCACCCGATGGCATAATGTCCAAACGCCGAACATCAAAAGATCGGGACGCCGGAAATTGCGGCGTCCTTCTTTCTTTCCCGCATGCCAGCATAAATGCATCTTGACATCGTGTAAAGAAGTGGTATGATATTGATTAGCGAATGCTAACCAAAGACAGAGATAAGCAAGCGTTTCCGCTACGGGAACGCAAAGCAGGAGGACGGTATGTACAGGATTACAGCAAAGATTGACGGTATGATGTGCGGCATGTGCGAGGCACATATCGCAGATACGATACGAACGGCTTTTCCCGACGCAAAAAAGGTGAACGCATCGCGAAAGCGCGGTGAAGCGACGTTCCTTTCAGAGAATGATCTCGATCGCGGGAAACTGAAGCAGGCGATAGAAGAGACCGGATATACGTTCGTATCCGCTTCCGCCGAACCGTACACAAAGCGCGGGCTTTTCGGCTGAGTCGATAAACGGTATTTCACAAAAAAAGCAGACACGTTTTTCGTGCCTGCTTTTTCAATGATCGGAACGCATCAGAAATCAAACAGAGAAATCTGTTTCTTTTTCGGCATGTCGCCGAATGCGCCGCACTGCTCCAGCATGGAAACGATACCGGTGTTCGCGCCGGTTTCGTTTGCAAAGTCCTCGATTGTCGGATACCTCACGCCCGATTTTCTGCGTTCGCAGATCGCGATCGCCTGCCCCGAGCCTACGCCGGGAATCGCGTTGAACGGCGGACGCAGCGCGTTATCCTCGATCAAAAACTTCGTTGCGTCGGATTTATAGATATCGACAGGCAGCAGCTCAATCCCGCGAACGTTCATTTCATAGACGAGCTCGAGGATGGTAACAAGCTCCTTGTCCTTTTTCTTTTCGCTGTCGGTCTTCTGCGCGGAAGAGGATTCCTTTTCGATCTCGTCGATCTGACGCTTTACCGCCTGCGGACCGCCCGCTGCGCGTGTAATGTCGAACGCGTCCGCACGCACCGTGAAATAGACCGCGTAGAACGCCAGCGGATGATGCACCTTGTAGTACGCAATACGGAACGACGACATCGAATATGCGACCGCATGACCGCGCGGGAACATGTACTTGATCTTCTTGCATGAATCAATGAACCATGCGGGTATATTGCCGTCGAGCATCGCCTGTTCCATTTCGTCTGTCAACCCCTTGCCCTTTCGGACGCGTTCCATGATCTTGAACGACAGCGACGCCTCCATATTGTGCGCGATGAGATAATTCATGATGTCATCACGCGTACAGAGAACCTCGGATAGCTTTGCGATGCCGCCCATAACGAGCGGTTCGGCGTTGTTGAGCCAGACGTCCGTGCCGTGCGTCAGTCCCGCGATGCGGATCAGCTCTTCGAACGTCGTAGGGCGTGTGTTTTCAAGCACCTGCCGCACAAAGCCCGTGCCGAACTCCGGCACACCGAGCGTTCCCAAGGAACAGCCGATCTCCGTGAGGTCGATATGCAGCGGTTCCACGGTCGAAAACAGCATGCGTGTGTCCGGATCATCCAGCGGGATCTCGCGCGGATTCAGCCCGGTCAGCGCTTCCAGCATGTGCAGCGCTGTCGGATCGTCGTGTCCTAAGATGTCCAGCTTGACGAGGCGGTCGTCCATCGCGTGGAAATCGAAATGCGTGGTGATCGTGTTCTTGTCGACCTTATCTGCGGGATACTGGATCGGCGTGTAGTCATATACCTCAGTAAATTCATCGTGATCGCGCGGGACAATGACGATGCCGCCCGGATGCTGTCCGGTCGTGACCTTGACGCCCTCGCAGCCTTTTTCAAGCCGCTGTACCTCCGCTGGCGAGAACGTACGCCCCGTCGTCTCTGCAAACGAATACACACATTCAAACGCCTTCCGTTCCGCAAGACCGGAGATCGTGCCCGCGCGAAATGCGTGACCTTTGCCGAACATCTCCTCGACGTACTTATGCGCAACCGGCTGATACTCGCCGGAAAAGTTCAGGTCGATATCGGGGACCTTGTCGCCCTTGAAGCCGAGGAACACCTCGAACGGGATCTCAAAGCCCTCCTTGCGGAGCATCGTGCCGCATTTCGGGCACGCGCGGTTCGGCATGTCCGCGCCGACGCTGTACTTTTCCCTGTCGATTTCGAAGTCGGAGAACTTGCAGTTCGGGCAGACGTAGTGCGGCGAAAGCGCGTTGACCTCCGTGATGCCGGCGAGCATTGCTACGACCGACGAGCCGACGGACCCACGGCTTCCCACGAGATAGCCGTCGGACAGCGACTTTTTGACGAGCCGCTGCGCCATAAGATACAGCGACGCGTAATGGTTGCCGATGATGGAATTGAGCTCCTTGTCGAGCCTTGCCTGTACAATCGGCGGCAGCGGATCGCCGTAGATCTCGTGCGCGCGGTTGATCGCCGTGTTCTTGAGCTCGTCCTCCGCGTTTTCGATCGTCGGCGAATGCGTGCCATCGGGGAACGGCTTCAGTTCATCGCACATGTCCGCGATGCGGTTCGGCACGTCGATGACAACCTCGTGCGCTTTCTCCGCACCGAGGTAGGAGAACTCGTCCAGCATCTCCTGCGTTGGCTTCAGATACAGCGGTGCCTGCTGTTCGGCGTCCTCGAAGCCAAGTTTGCTCATCAGGATCGCACGGTAGATCGCGTCGGTCGGTTCCAGAAAATGGACGTCGCCGGTCGCCGCAACGGGTCTGCCCATCTTTTCGCCGAGCGCAACGATCCTGCGGTTCAGGTCTCTGAGTCCCTCGTCGTCCTGCACTGTGCCTTCGCGCTTCAGAAACGCGTTGTTTCCGATCGGCTGGATCTCGAAATAATCGTAGAACGACGCGATCCTTTCAATTCGCTCCTCCGATTCGTTATTCAGGATTGCGCGGAACAGCTCCCCCGCTTCGCACGCCGAGCCGACGATGAGATCGCTCCGATACAGCATCAGCAGCGATTTCGGGATCTGCGGACGCACATGCAAATAATCGAGATGCGACCAGCTGATGAGCTTATACAGGTCCTTCATGCCCTTCTGTGTGCGGGCAAGCAGAATGATATGGTTCGTCTGCCGCTTCTCTTTTGCCGTACGCCTGCGGTATACATCGTCCGCGCTCGGAACGACCGGAATACGGTCGATGCCGCGCGCTTTCAGCATGTCGATAAAGTGCAGTAAAATTTCGGCGCAGGTGTTTGCGTCATCGTCCGCGCGGTGATGACTGCCCATGTCAACATTGAAATATGCGGAGATTGTATCGAGCTTGTGGTTTTCAAGCTCATCGCGCAAGAGATAGCGTGAAAGCATCAGCGTATCGGCATACGGCATCGGAAACATGATCCCGAAGCGGTCGCCGTGATGTGTGATAAACCCGGTATCGAACGACGCGTTGTGTGCGACAAGCGTACTGCCCTCCGCAAACGCGCGGAAGCGCTCAAGCACCTCGCGCGTCGTCGGTGCCCCCTCGAGCATCGCCTGCGTAATGCCGGTGAGCTTTGTGATCTCGTTGGGGATCACGACACCGTCGTCGATAAAGGACTGGAAGCGCTGTGTGACCTTGCCGTCGTGCAGCCGTACTGCGCCGACCTCGATGATGTCGCAACGGTCTGCTTTGAGACCCGTCGTTTCGATATCAAAAACGGTGAAATCGCCGTTTGCGGGAATGGATTCGCAATCCGGAATGAGATACCCCTCGACGCCGAAGATCGCCTTGACGCCGGTGCTCTTTGCCGCCTTTGCCGCTTCCGGGAACGCCTGCACGACGCCGTGATCGGTGATCGCAAGCGCTTTATGCCCCCAGCGCTTCGCGGTACGAAACGCCTCGGTGAGATTCGTAATGCCGTCCATCGTGGACATGCGGGAGTGCAGATGCAGCTCGACGCGCTTCTCCTCCGCATCGTCGCTTCTGAGTACGCGCGGCAAAACGCCTACCGCGTCTGCGTAAAAGCTGCGGTCGCCCGTCTTTTTCACAAGTCTGCAGAAGCCCTTGATCTGAAGGTCCCATCCGCTCTTTGCCGCTTCCTCGAGCCAATGCGCAAACCGTGCGGCCTGCCATTCCTCCGGAAAGCTTACGGTACAGTAGATCGAATCATTGAGGTCGGTCACGTTGAACTGCACGCGGCAGTTCGGCTTCTTCTGGCGCATCGACCAGTCGTCGCGGATCTCAACGGAAACGAGCCGTCCCGAAAAAACCGCTTTGGTCTCCTCCTCACCGTTCAGCTCAAAGATCGGAAGTTCCTCCGCTCCCTCTGGGATCGGTTTGCCCAAAAGCACGCCGTTTTCGGGTATCGGCACATCGACCTCATTCTTTTTTTGCGGAACAGGCTTAACGGCAATGCGCTCCGGTTCGACGTCGCGATACGAGAACACGACCGCGTACGGCGAAAGGAGCGAACGGATCGCGGTTTCCCACGCCTTGATCGCTTCGTCCGCAATCAGATTTTTCATGCGGTCCGCTGAGACCGTCAGCGTTTGCGTCTCGCGCGAAAGGCTCACGTTTCTGATCTTGAGCCATTCGGTTTTCAGATGCGCCGCGTCGTACGCCGCTTTTAATTCTTCCTTCATTCTGCCCCTTAATACGCTTTCATCCAGCCGCAGAGCGGATATCATCCGCCCGCGTCCGATCGTCCCAAACCTTCAAACGTGTTCCCTTGCCTCCATGTAACGGGAGGTGTCTCCGAATGACGAAGGAAGGGTTGTTATGCCTTCAAAAGTGCGTTTGCTTCGTCGACTAAACGATGTAAAACTTCTTCGTAGCTGCCGTGACCTACAATCTCGCCCTTCTTGATCAGCACGCCGTTGCCATCACCGAACGCTACGCCGATATCCGCCTCGCGTGCTTCACCGGGACCGTTGACCGCACAGCCCATGACCGCGATCTTCAAATACCCCTTATTGTGCGCTACATGTGCGTTCACGTACGACGCCGCTTTCTCGACGTCGCAGCGCGTCCGTCCGCAGGTCGGGCAGGAAACGATCTCCACGTCGTCTTTTCGAAACCCGCAGGCGCGCAGGATCGCAAGACCAATTTCGACCTCTCTGACGGGATCGCCGGTCAAGCTGACGCGCATCGTGTCGCCGATGCCCTGCAGAAGCAGCGCGCCGAGTCCTGCCGCGGATTTGATGATCCCTGTTTCGATCGGACCGGTCTCGGTGATGCCGATGTGCAGTGGATAATCCATCCGTGCCCGCGCCATGCGATAGCTTTGCACGGTCTCCGAAACGGTCGTACACTTCAGGGAGATCACGATGTCGTCGAATCCGCAGTCCTCCAGGAGCTTTGCGTGTCCCATAGCGCTTCTGCACATCGCTTCCGCGGGATTCTCCCGGTACAGCGGCAGGAATTGCTTTTCGATCGAACCGCCGTTGATACCGATGCGGATCGGCACATGATGCGCTTTGCAGCAGTCCGCAACCATGCGTACACGCTCCGCCGAGCCGATATTGCCCGGATTGATGCGCAGCTTATCCACACCGTTTTCGACCGCTGCGATCGCAAGCCGGTAATTGAAATGCACGTCCGCAACAAGCGGAATATGAATGCGCTCCTTGATGCTTTTCACGGCTTCCGCGGCGGCTTCATCGAACACCGCGACGCGAATGATCTCGCACCCCGCTTGTTCAAGACGCAGGATCTGTTCGACTGTCGCATCGACGTTTCGCGTGTCCGTATTGCACATCGACTGCACCGAAACGGGTGCGCCGCCGCCGATCTGTACGTTGCCTGCCTTTACAAAATCCGCCATTTTAACCTCCGAAGCAGCGTACGATGTCGCTGACGGTCAAAGCAAGCATCAGCAGCAGCAGCGCTATCATACCGATCAGGTGCACCATGCCCTCTTTTTCGGGCGGCACGGGCTTACGGCGGATCATTTCAATGATGATGAATACGAGCCGTCCGCCGTCCAGCGCGGGCAGCGGCAGCAGATTCATAATGCCGAGGTTCACCGCGATCAGCGCCATGAACCATACGAACAGCGAAAAGGCGTCGGCCGTGCTCTCTGTTTGTGCCATTTCATCGCTTACAAAATCAACGACACCGATCATGCCGGACATGTCACGGCAGCTCGCCTGCCCGGTGATCAGCATGCCCAGCGACTGATAAACGAGCTTGCCCATGTTCCACGTCTCCGGAAACGCCATATACGCTGCCTTCCAGACCGTGTATTTCTCCGTCACCGTTTCATAGGGTACGTGCCGGAACGTGATCTGCATGCGTTTGTTGCCGGTCTTCTGATCCAGAAGGCTCCCGAGTGTCAGTGTCTTCACTGTACCGCCGTCGACTTTGACAGTTGTTGTTATGAGCTGTCCTTCCGTCGCATCGGTTTCTTCGACCGAAGCGTCCCGCAGCACGGTGACAGTCACGCCCTCCATGCTTGCGGCTTTCAGCGCCGCATCCAGCGCCAGCGCGTCAGTAAGCGGAGTTCCGTCCATCGAAAGAAGAATATCGCCCGCCTGCATCCCCGCCTTCTCCGCAGGTCCGTTTTCGACCACGGAATCAACGATCAGCACTTCGTTCTCGCTCTGTTCCTTCAAAACGCCTGTTCCGACGAGCATCACAAAGCACAGCACGACACAGGTGAGAATGTTGACAAGCGGTCCCGCCAGCACGACCAGAAAGCGTTTCCATGCGGGTTTGGAGCTGAACAGCCGCGGATCGGGCTCCTTCGGCTCTTCGGGCTGATCCTCCGGTTCGCCGTCCTCGAACGCTTCCGGATGCTTTTTGTCCTTTTCGTCGTCGTTTCCGTCCTCGCCGTAAAAGCGGCAGGATCCGCCGATCGGCAGTGCGCGAAGCGTGAACTCCGTCTCCTTGCCCTTGATGCCGAAAATCTTCGGTCCGAGCCCGACCGAGAACTCCACGATCGTAAAGCCCAGCCATTTCCCCATCAGGTAGTGACCGAGCTCGTGCGTGATGACGAGTACCGAAAGTCCTAAAATTGCCAGTAAAATGTACCAGATTGTCATATCGTTTCCTTTATTGTTTCTTTCCGATAAAACGGTCGACGGCATATCGCGCCGCCGCGTCCGCCGCCGCGATCGTTTCCAAAGAATCCACTGCACGGTTTTCGATCGTGTTCAGCGCTGCTTCCACGCATTCTTCGATCTCCGAAAAACCGATGCGTCCATCGAAGTACAGCTCCGCAGCGCGTTCGTTTGCGCCGTTATACACCGTCGGCATGATCCCGTCCGCTTTCAAAGCGTCATACGCCATGCGGATCGCACGGAAGCGCTCCGGGTCGACGGGATAAAATTCCAGCGGATGCGAGAAATCAAGCTTCAAAGGTTCGCATGGGCTTTCCGTACGTTCCGGGTACGTCAGCGCGTACTGGATCGGCAGGCGCATGTCAGGCTTACTCATATTCGCCATGATCGTGCCGTCGCGGTATTCCACCATACTGTGCACAATCGACTGCGGATGGATCACCACCTTGATTTGATCCGCGCCGAAATGAAACAGTCGGCTTGCCTCGATGATCTCCAGTCCCTTGTTCATGAGCGTTGCCGAATCGAGCGTGATCTTTCTGCCCATCCTCCAGGTCGGATGGTTCAGCGCCTCTTCAAGCGAAACGGCCTTGAGTTCTTCACGCGATTTCCGAAAGAACGGACCGCCGGAAGCGGTGAGGATGAGGCGGCTGACCTCCTCGCGTCTGCCGTTTTGCAGCGCCTGGAAGATCGCGCTCTGCTCGCTGTCGATCGGCAAGAGCTCCGCACCGTAAAGGGCGAGCGCCGCGTCGACCAAAGCGCCGCCGCATACCAGGCTCTCCTTGTTCGCGATCGCAATGCGTTTACCGTGTTTGATTGCCGCAAGAAGCGGTCGAAGCGCCGCATAACCCGAGATTGCAAGAACGGTCACGTCCGCATCGGCCGCTTCGGCAAGCCGTTCTGCGGCATCCGTACCGGTAAAGACCGCCGTACCTTTCGGCAGCCGGTCTGTGTCAAGCGGGATCTCTGCCGCGACGAATTGCGGGCAAAGCTCGTTCGCTTGCCGATACAACGTTTCGGCGTCGCTTTTGCACGAAAGTCCGAGCACGGAAAAGCGATCGGTGTGCATTTTAAGCACATCAATCGTTTGTGTTCCGATCGAGCCGGTTGAACCGAGCAGCAAAACCTCTTTTTTCATTCTATTTCGCTCCGTTCGTTTTCAGTCCGCCGAAGCGCCGTTCGCGTCCGGAAAACGCCTGTAACGCTTTAATGAGTTCGTCGCGCGTAAAGTCCGGCCATTTGACGTCGGTAAAATACAGCTCCGCGTACGCGATCTGCCAGAGCAGAAAGTTCGAGACGCGCTCATCGCCGCCGGTACGGATCAGAAGATCGACGTCGCCGGAGTCCGCCGTATACAAATGTTGTGAGATCGCATCCTCATCCGCATTCGCATTCTCCGAAAAAGCCAGCTTCATCGCGCGGACAAGCTCTGCTCTGCCGCCGTAATTCAGCGCGATATTGAGCTTCAGCCCGGGATTGTTCGCGGTCTTTTGTTCTGCCGCCCGCACGGTATCCTGTACTGCCGTCGGAAACCAGGAAAGATCACCGATGCTTTTAATGCGCACGCCGTTTGCGTGCAGCTCGTCGATCTCGCGGTTGAAATACTCGATCAGAAGTCCGCAGAGGATGCCGATCTCCTCCTTCGGGCGCTTGCGGTTTTCGGTTGAAAACGCGTAAATCGTCAGTGATTCGACGCCGATATCGGAGGTAAACCGGATGATGTCGCGAAGCGCGTTCACGCCGGCTCTGTGTCCCGCGCCGCGGGGCAGTCCCTTTGCGGTAGCCCAGCGTCCGTTGCCGTCCATGACGATCGCAATGTGCCTCGGAATGCGGTCCGGATTGAGCCCGAACGATTTGATCTCCTGATCCGAATATTTCTTCATGCCGTTCTCCTATTGAACAAGCGGGGGCTGTCGCCTGAAAGCGCAGCGCCCCCC
>CAMNHT010000022.1 GCA_946539625.1 uncultured Clostridia bacterium
ATATGAAACAGATCGAACAGCGCATACGGCTGCATGGCAGAGTTCATGTTGGACGTGATTTCGTCGACAATGTAGATGATCGTCAGCACGATCATGGCAAACAGCAGATAAGACGCGCCTTTCGGACGCTGCGCCTCCCGGTTAAGCCGCATGAGCTCCCTCTGCTCCCTGGCGTATGCTTTCTCTTTGTTCAACGCACATTCCCCCCTTTTCGATCTGTCGGTATTATAACAAATCCAATCCGCAACCGCAATGCCAAAGCTTTTTTATCTTGCAAAATGAGCAAAGTTCTGAGATAATAAGGATAGATCAATAGAGGAGGATCTTCACATGACAGGCAGGAATCCCGTTCCCGGCAAGGGCGGCAGCACGTATATTCCGTTTGAACAGCGCACAGGCGAAAGCTCCGTCGTGTTTTTCACGCGCGATCTTTCCGAAAAAGGACTTCTGAAAATCTATGACCGGGTCAGCTCCGTCCTTTCCGGCAAGATCGCGATCAAGCTGCACACCGGAGAGGCGGAAGGTCCGAACATCATCCCCCGTCCGTGGGTGAAAGAGCTGATCGGCACACGCCTGAATGATGCGGCGATCATCGAAACCAACACTTATTACGAGGGCAGCCGCTATACGACTGATGAGCATCGGAAAACTTTGGAGATCAACGGCTGGACGTTCTGCCCGGTCGATATCACCGACGCAGACGGCGTTGCGGAGCTTCCGGTACACGGCGGCAAATGGTTTGAGACCATGCACGTCGGAAAATCCATGCTGCAATACGATTCACTGCTTGTGCTCACACACTTCAAAGGGCATATGATGGGCGGTTTCGGCGGTTCGAACAAGAACATCGGCATCGGCTGCGCGGACGGTCGGATCGGCAAAAAGGAGATCCATACCGCAAAGGGCAGCGGCAACATGTGGAGCATTGCCGAGGAGGAGCTGATGGAGCGCATTTCGGAGAGCACAAAGGCGACGGTCGATCACTTTGCGCCGCACGTCTGCTTTATCAACGTGATGCGCAATATGTCCGTTTCCTGCGACTGCGAAGGTCCCGAAGCGGAGCCCGTCGTGACGCCGGATATCGGCATCGTTGCATCCCTCGATATCCTTGCCGCGGATGCCGCAAGCGTCGACCTTGTGTACGCGCTGCCGAACTTCGGCGGCAAAGCGCTGACCGAACGCATCGAAACGCGGCACGGGCTCAGGCAGCTCAGTTATATGAAGGAGCTCGGCATGGGCAACGACCGCTATACGCTGATCGACCTCGATCATGGCGATGCAGTCATCACCGCGGAACAGGCCGTGGAAGACGTCGATCCTGTCTGGACGCCCGATCGGTTCAACACCTTTCCGGGACGCAACAAGCGCGTTTTCTCCGAGCGGTAAACGCAAGCCGTACATTCGGATCATGCGAATCGCACACGTTTCGACCTGAAGCGGTGTCGAATAATCAGATCATGAATACAGCAACGCGCTGCATACGGGGCTTCCCCCGTGCAGCGCGTTTGTGTTCTGCCATTGACCGCACATCAAAAACAGAGCGATTGATCGGAATATGTGCTCATGCACAACGTGCTGATTTTCGGATCACTCCACGCCGAGCACGCGATAATCCTGCGCTTCCACCGCATCGCGCAAAACGTCGTCCGCTACGGGCGCGCTCAGCGTGACGACCGCAGTACCTTGGTTATGATCCGCAACTGCGGATTCCACGCCGGGGACCGCCTCGAGCGCTTTCTTTACCCGTGCTTCGCAATGCGGGCACATCATGCCTTCGACCTTCAATGTCTTGGTCATCGTTTGTTCCTCCTTTTTTGTTTCTTCTATCATGGATCTCAGCGCATCCGCCGGGATCGTTTTCCTTTTTCTGTCGTGCTTTGCGTCGTACGGCTTTATGAGGTTCAGTCGCAGCGCGTTCATGCACACGAAAAAGCTGCTCAAAGCCATCGCCGCCGCGCCGTACATCGGCTTCATCTCAATGCCGTACAGTCCCATCGCAAGCGGGATGCATATCACATTGTAAAAGAACGCCCAGAATAGGTTTTCGTGAATGTTCCTAATCGTCGCGCGGCTCAGCCGGATCGCCGCCGTCACGTCGGTCAGTCGGCTCTTCACCGCCACGACGTCCGCCGCGTCGATCGCGACGTCCGTGCCCGCGCCGATCGCGATACCGTTGTCCGCCACCGTGAGCGCAGGCGCGTCATTGATGCCGTCGCCGACCATCGCGACCTTGCCGAGTGTTTTCAGTTTTCGAATCACATCCGCCTTCTCGTCCGGCAGCACGTTTGCGATCACATGATCCACGCCTGCCTGTCGGCTGATTGCCCGCGCGGTGCGCTCGTTATCGCCTGTCAGCAGCACGGTCTGAACGCCCATGCCCTTCAGCTCTTTGATCGCCTCTGCGGAGTCCGCCTTGATCGGGTCCGCAACGGCAATGATGCCCAGAAGCGTTCCGTCCAGTGCAAACAGCAGCGGCGTCTTCCCTTCCTCGGCAAGCGCGTTTGCCTTATTCTCTGCGCTTTTATCCGCCAGCCCACGAGACGCAAGATAGTTGAGACTGCCGCCGAGCAGTTCCTTTCCGTCCAGCCGTGCGCAAAGCCCGTGCCCGGGCAGCGCGGTAAAGTCCGTGACCTCGGAAAGCGTAAGTCCTTCCGCGGCGGCAAGCACCGCCTTGGAAAGCGGATGCTCACTGCTTTTCTCAAGAGACGCGGCGAGGGTCAGTAGCTCATCCCGCGCCGTGCCGATCGGGATCACGTCCGTAACCTTCGGCTGTCCTTCCGTGACGGTTCCGGTCTTGTCGAGTGCCACGATCTGCGTCCGTCCCGCGCCTTCCTGCGCAGCGGCGGTCTTAAAGAGAATGCCGTTTTTTGCGCCGACGCCGCTGCCCACCATGATCGCGACCGGCGTTGCAAGCCCGAGCGCGCACGGGCAGCTGATGACGAGCACGGAGATCCCGCGGGCGATCGCAAACGAGAACGGACGACCGGCGATCAGCCAGCCGATCAGCGTCAGCACGGCGATCCCGATCACCGCCGGCACGAACACGCCGGAGACCTTGTCCGCGATGCGCGCAAGCGGCGCTTTGGTAGCCGCTGCGTCGGAAACGGTGCGGATGATCTGCGCAAGCGTCGTGTCCTCCCCGACTCGCGTCGCGCGGCACTCGATGTACCCCTGCTGATTCATCGTCGCGGCGGAGACCGTGTCGCCCTCTGCCTTGTCGACCGGAATGCTTTCGCCGGTCAGCGCGGATTCGTTGACCGCCGTAACGCCCTTCAAAACAACGCCGTCCACCGGGATCTGCTCACCGGGACGAACGACGAAAACGTCCCCCGCCTGCACCTGTTCGATGGGAACCTCGGTTTCGACGCCGTCCTTTTTCAGCACGGCCGTCTTCGGCGCAAGCTTCATCAAGCCCTTGAGCGCATCGGTCGTGCGTCCTTTCGACCTGGCTTCGAGCATCTTGCCGACCGTGATCAGCGTCGGGATCATCGCCGCCGACTCAAAGTAGAGATTCATGCCGTGATGCATGACAACGTCCTGCTGCCCGCTTCCTTGCGCAAGGATCATCAAAAACAGCGTTGCAAGAGAATACCCGAACGATGCGCCCGATCCCAAAGCGACCAGCGTATCCATGTTCGGCGCGCCGTGAAACAAAGAGGTGAATCCGGAGGTGAAGAATTTTCCGTTGATCACCATGACGGCGGCGGCAAGCAGCAGTTCGAACAGCCCCAGAAACACAAGATTGTCAAACGCCTTCGGCGCGGGCCAGTTCCACATCATGTGTCCCATGGAGAAATACATGAGAATGAGCAGGATCGGCACGGAAAACAGCAGTCGCCGAACGAGCTTCGGCGTCTCGCGGTCCTTCAGCGCTTCCGCATCCGCCCACGCGGGCGAATCGCCGGACGCCGTCTTTTTTTCGGCGCCCTTCGGCGACGCACCGTAGCCCGCCGCTTCGACCGCGCGGATGATCTCATCGGGCGACGCGGTTCCCTCGACGCCCATGGAGTTTGTCAATAAGCTCACGGAGCAGGCGGTCACGCCCGGAACGCCGGACACCGCCTTTTCGACCCGCGCGGAGCACGCCGCGCAGCTCATGCCGGTTACGTTATATTGCTTCATATCCGCCCTCCGCTTACTTCATCATCTTTTTGAGCGTTTCCATCAGCTCGTCCATCGTGTCCTCACGACCTGCGCGGATGTCCTCCGAAACACAGGTGCGCAGATGAGTTCCGAGCAGCGTCGTGCAGAAGCTGTTCAGCGCAGAATTGACCGCGGATGCCTGCACGAGGATATCCGGACAGTACGCGTCCTCCTCCAGCATGCGCTCGAGCCCGCGCACCTGCCCCTCGATCCGCTTCAATCGGTTCATCAGGTCGCGTTTTTCCTTATCATCCCGCATTCTCTTCCGATCATGCACGCAATGCCTGCAGCCGGTCTCTTCCATCTGAAACGCCCCTTTCAATACTCCCTATGGGTATTTGTGATGGATGTATCATATACCCCATCAGGGTATTTGTCAAGCGGTTTTTTGCAAACAAAAAGTCCCCGGACCGGGGACTTTGCGCTCTGCTTTTACAGCGTCAGATTTCGGTGTTTGCGTCTCCCATGAGATCGGCGAACACAGCTCCCTCCGTTCAAAGCGTCTGACAGAGCCAGATAAACCCGCCGGCAGGGAGCTCGATCGCGCCTGCGTCGCGCCGCTCGCCCGTTATGAGGTCGGTGAACAGGGAAAGATCCTGCACCCACGCGACCTGCGTCTCATCCGAAAAATTGAACAGCGCAAGCAGTTTTTCATGCTGATAGTATCGTCCGATCCCGAGCACGTGATCGTTGTGCGTTTCGAGCGCCCATGTATCCGCCGCGTCGTCGAACACGCGATGGTCTCTGCGCTGCTCCTCCTGCCGCTTGATCGCACGGAAGACCTTGCCCTCGACCGAGGTTTTCAGTCCCCTGCGCCCCGCCTTTTTCCAGTTCATATCTCCGCGGTGCAGATACCGGCTGTCCTCGCATTTCAGCGGATCGTCATGGTAGCCGTAATCGTTCAGCCCGGCGATCTCGTCGCCGCTGTACAGCACTGGAATGCCGCTCATCGTGAACATCAGCGCGTGCAGCATATTGTTCCGCCGGATTGCGTCGGACAGCGCCGCCTTGTCGCCGCTTTCTTCTGCCGCCTCGATCCCGCACAGCGAAGCGGTCGTGCCGCAAAGCCGCGCATCCCCGAGCCGCGGATCGTCGTTGTACAGCTCACCGCGGGCGAAACTGCCCATCCATTTTCCGGTCAGATAATCGTTGAGATACTTTTTGTGCGGGATCTCCTCCTGTGAAAACCACCGGAGAAATCCGTAATCCAATCCCCAGCCGATATCATCGTGACAGCGGAGATAGTTCAGAAACGTATACTGCTTCGGAAGCGCGAAGACCTGCTCCATCTGGTGCTTCAGAAGCCGCACATCCTTGGTCGCCACCGTGTGCCAGATCGACGCCATCGTCGTGACGTTATAGAGAAGATGGCACTCGGGTTTTTCGACCGTACCGAAATACGGAACGACCTTAGAGGGCTCCATAACGACTTCGCCCAAAAGCAGTGTGCCCGGACAGACGATCTCTGAGATGATGCGCATCATGCGCACCAGCGAATGGACCTCTTTGAGGTTGCGGCACGACGTGCCGAGCGCTTTCCAGATATAGGGGACCGCGTCGAGCCGGATGATATCCACGCCGTGGTTGCAGAGATACAGCATGTTGTCCGTCATGTCATTGAATACGACCGGGTTTGCGTAATTGAGATCCCATTGATAGGGATAGAACGTTGTCATGACGACCTTTTGCGCCTCTTCACACCACGTGAAATTGCCCGGCGCAGTCGTCGGGAACACCTGCGGTACGGTTTGCTCGTAAGCGTTCGGGATCTCCCAATTGTCGTAGAAAAAATACCGGTTCTGATATTCCTTCTCCCCCGCCCGCGCGCGTTTTGCCCATTCATGGTCCTCGCTCGTGTGGTTCATGACAAAGTCGAGGCACACGGCAATGCCGCGCGCATGGCACGCTTCGGACAGCGCAAAGAGGTCGTCCATCGTGCCGAGCTCCGGCTGCACCTTTCGAAAATCGCTGACCGCATAGCCGCCGTCGCTGCGTCCTTTCGGACTTTCGAGAAGCGGCATCAGATGCAGATAATTCACGCCGCAATCGGTGATGTAGTCGATCTTTTTCATCACGCCCCTCAGCGTTCCCGCAAAGGCGTTAACGTACATCAGCATGCCCACGAGATCGTGCCCGCGGTACCAGTCCGGGTATTCCTCCCGCGCGCGGTCCATGTTCTTTAAGGATTCGGGACGCACTTCATATGCGCGGTACAGCATATCGACAAAACAGCGATACGCCCGCATGTTGTTGCGGTACAGCTCGCAGTAGAGACGTTTCAGCTCGTCCTCGCGGAGGACGTAGCGCCTTGTAAACTCCTGTGTCCAATGCTCATGTTCCATCATGGATTTACTCCTCCGTTACTTCGTCTTCGTTCGGCATGGCGGGGATCGCCGCAAAGATCTTGTTTCCGTTCGCATCCGTGCCCGTCTGCGTCATGTCGATCAGGATCTCGCCGATGGTTGTGATTCTCATATTTATGCCTTCCCCTTTTCCCGGCTGCACATGGTAAATATAATGATATTTCAGTATATCGTATATCGAATCCGAAAGCAAGAGGGAACCAAATATCCGTGATTCCGCCCTTTCTCGCGTCCTTGGTCTGATAATGACACTTTTTGATTGACAATCATATATTATCCTGTTAAACTATATGCGTATTGGTAAATAAATATACAGAAGGGGGTTATTGTTATGACCGGTATATGGCTGATTATTGCGTTCGTCGTGGCGATTGTCGCGATGATCCTGCTGATCTCGAAGCTCAAGGTACATCCTTTCCTCGCGATCATGCTGATTTCTCTTATTCTCGCACTGCTTGCGGGTATTCCGATGACGGATATTCCGGGCGTGATCGGCGCGGGCTTCTCCGGAACATTCTCGTCGATCGGTATCGTGATTATCCTCGGCGCTTTCATCGGCACCGTTTTGGAAAAGACCGGCGCGGCTTTGAAGCTTGCGGATATGGTCATCAAGGTCGTCGGTGAAAAGAATCCGGGTCTTGCAGTCGAGCTGATGGGCTGGGTCGTTTCCATCCCTGTCTTCTGCGACAGCGGCTTCGTCATCCTGAACCCGATCCGTAAAGCGCTTGTCAAGCGCACCGGCAAATCGAGCGTTGCAATGACGGTTTGCCTTGCCTGCGGTTTGTACATTTCGCACGTGTTCATTCCGCCGACACCCGGCCCAATCGCCGCGGCGAACGCCCTCGGGGTCGGTGAAAACCTGCTGCTGGTCATCGGCATCGGCGTGCTGTGCTCCATCTTCCCGCTGATCGCAGGTCTTTTGTATGCGAAGTTCATCGGCAAGAAGATCAAGAGCGCAGACGAGGTTGCCGACAACGGCGAAGTTGTCAAGACGTATGACGAGCTTAAGGCGGAATTCGGCAAGCTGCCGAACGGCATTAACGCAATCGCTCCTTTAGTTGTCCCGATCCTTCTGATGGCGGCTTCTTCCGTTGTAACGATGGTCGGCTGGACGGGCTTCTTTGCGGATCTGTTCAAGTTCCTCGGCACTCCGATTATGGCGCTTGCCGTCGGTACTGTCTTTGCCATCATTCAGCTGTTCACCGCCAAGAAAGGCAAGGATTTCTACAATCTCACCAACGAAACGCTCAAGACCGTCGGACCGATTCTGTTCGTTACGGCGGCGGGCGGCGTGCTCGGCAAAGTCATTGCAACATCCGACATGGTGAACTTCATCACCGAGCATGCAAATGTTTTCCAGACGCTCGGCATCTTCTTCCCGTTCCTGCTCGCCGCGATCCTCAAGAGTGCGCAGGGTTCCTCCACGGTCGCGATCACGACCACAGCGGGCATCGTTGCTCCGCTGCTCCCCGTGCTCGGCTTTGCAACGCCGGTTGAAATCGCGCTCGTCGTCATGGCGATCGGCGCCGGCGCAATGACCGTGTCCCACGCAAACGACAGCTACTTCTGGGTCGTCACCAACTTCGGCGACATGACGCCGGAACAAGGCTACAAGACACAGACGCTGATGACGCTCATCATCGGCATCGCGTCGATGGCCGAGATCTTTATTCTCAGCCTGATCTTCTGATTCCGACAGCATGCGCGCTGTCTTTTGAGACAGCGCGCTTTTTTCACAGGAGGGCAATATGAATCATCTCTTACGGTCCCATGCGGATCAAATAGTCAAAGAATCGATCGCCGCCGTGCAGCCGGACACCGCCGTGCAGCGCGCGCTGAAAAAGATGACCTTTCACGGGCGGGTGCTGCTCGTCGCCGCGGGCAAGGCCGCATGGCAGATGGCAAAAGCGGCGTCCGACGCGCTCGGCGACCGCATTGAAAAGGGCGTCGTCGTCACAAAGTACGAGCATGTGATGGGTCCAATCGCAAACTTCGACTGTTTCGAAGCCGGACATCCCGTGCCGGATGAAAACTCGTTCAAAGGCACACAGGCAGCTCTGGATCTTGTCGCCGATCTCAAGGAGGAAGATACGGTTCTGTTCCTTCTGTCCGGCGGCGGCAGCGCGCTGTTTGAAAAGCCGCTGGTCCCCGCTTCCGAACTGCAGGACATCACGGGTCAGCTTCTCGCCTGCGGGGCGGATATCACGGAAATCAACACGATCCGCAAGCGCTTATCCGCCGTGAAAGGCGGCAGGTTTGCGCAGTTCGTCTGGCCGGCACGGGTCGAAGCCGTCATTCTTTCGGACATTCTCGGCGATCCTCTGGACATGATCGCATCCGGTCCTGCCTGTCCCGACTCCTCTACTGCGGAGGACGCGATGCGCATCGCGAAGAAGTACGATCTGAAGATGAGCGACGCTGCGTTTGCGCTGCTCGCCGTCGAGACGCCGAAGATCCTCAACAACGTGCGTTCGCAGATCAACGGCAGCGTGCGCGAGCTGTGCGCCGCGGCGGAAAAGACCTGCAGCGCGCTCGGCTATACGCCGATCCTTCTCACCGATCAGCTCTGCTGTCAGGCAAAAGAGGCGGGGAGCTTTCTCGCTTCAATCCTCAAAACGCACGCGAATGAAAAACGGTCGCTCGCCTTCATCGCAGGCGGCGAAACGGTTGTGAAGCTTGTCGGCAAAGGCCTCGGCGGACGCAACCAGGAGCTTGCTCTTGCTGCCGCAGCGGGGATCGCGGGCATGCCGAACGCCGCAGTCTTCTCCGTCGGCAGCGACGGCACCGACGGTCCCACCGACGCCGCGGGCGGCTATGCCGACGGCGATACGGTAAAGGAACTTGCCGGGCACGGACTGACCGTGGATGCGGTCCTCGGCAACAACGACGCGTATCACGCATTGCAGAAAACAGGCGGTCTCATCATGACCGGTCCGACCGGCACAAACGTCAACGACGTCGCCGTCGCGCTGCTGCGGTTCTAAGCACAAACCGAAACGGAGAAGGCAAACGCCTTCTCCGTTTTTTTGTTCAGATGTATTATTTCTGCGATACGGTGAACAGCGAGTAGAAGTAGCCCTTTGCCGCCATGAGATCTTCAAAGGTGCCGCGCTCTTCAACGACGCCGTTTTTCAGTGTAAAGAGCCCGGTGCAGCGGCGCAGGATATTTTCGTCAAGGTCGTGCGTGACGATCACGCGGGTGTAGCCGTCGAGGTTCAGGATCGCGTCCAGCACCTCGAACGACGTCTCCGCGTCGAGCGCCGCCGTCGCTTCGTCGACAAACAGCACGGGCGTTTTGCGAAGCAGCGCTCTTGCGATCGAGATACGCTGCCGTTCGCCGCCGGAAAGTCCGGAGCCGTTTTCGCCGCAAAGATACCCCTCGCCCTTCTCCTCGATGAGTTTGCTTAGGCCGGAGAGCCGCACCGCGCGGTCGACCTCGTCCTTCGGAAACTCGGAGAACATCGTGATGTTCTCGCGGATCGTGCTGTTGAACACGAACACGTTCTGCTGAATGATGGACACGAGGTCATAGAGCGAGCTTGTCGAAATGCCTTTCAATTCCCTTCCGTCGTACAGGATCTCGCCGCTGTAGTTTTCGGACGACGCCATAAGCAGGTTCAGGATCGTCGATTTGCCGCTGCCGGAACCGCCGACGAGCGCGTAGCAGCCGCCCGCCTTCATGTCCATATCGACGTCTTTGAGGACCGTCTTGCCTTCCTCGTAGGCGAAGTTCAGATCGCGGAGCTCGATGCCCTTCATCAGCTTCGGTTCGATCGGTTCGCCGTCGTCGGGGACGTTCTTATGAAGCGCGTCCGCCAGCTTGTCGATCAGCGCAAAGGAGGACTTTGCGCCGGCAAAGAATTCCGGGAGCACCTGGATCGGTCCCAGCACGAAGTTCAGAAGCTGCACAAAGACGATCGCGGTACCTGCCGTGATGCCCGCCTTGCCCGAAACGGCGAACCCCGCGGCAACGAAGAACACGCCGAACTGCAGGATCGCGCCGGCGATCGTGGAGGCGTACCCGACAAGGATGTTCACCTTCGTCCGTTTTTTTGACGCGTCGGCAACTTCTTCGTTGCTGTCGTCATGAATGCGGGAGATGTTCTTTTCCGCTTTGAAGCTTTTGATGACCGAGAAGCCGGAAAGCGCGTCCTTCAGCATACCGGTGTAGCGTTCCTTTTTGTCGGAAACGTTCTTTTCCGCGACGGCCGCCCGATTCCCGAGCACGACGGAAACGATGACCGGCAGCAGAGAGAAGCCGATCGAGATCAGCGTCAGAAGCGGACTGTACAGGATCATCAGCACCAGCGCGCCGACAAACGTGACGCCGACCTCGACCGTGTTCTGCAGCTTCCGGATAAAATCCTGCTCGATCGTGTTGACGTCGTTGCTGAGCGCGGAAATATAGAGCGAGGTGTTCTCGCCGGAAAACGCCTGAATTCCCTTTTCCATGAGCCGGCTGAAGGCGTATTCGCGGTACTGCTTCATTGCCCTTGCGCGGAACTCGGAAAGGAAGGTGCGATCCAGGATCCACGCGGTAAACAGCATCGCAAACGCGCCCCCGGCGATGATCAGCAGCGTGCCGAAGCCGTAGGGGCATTCGCCGGAGATCAGGTCGGCTACCTCCTTGATGAGCCATGAGATGACAAGGCTTGTGCCTGCCGAAAGCAGCGAAGCGAGCATGGTCATCGCAAAGTTAAACTTGTTCTTGCGGAACAGTTCCCTGAGGAACGGGCGGCGCAATGCCTTCAATTCAGCTTTTGTCATTTGATTTCTCCTCCCAATCATCCGGTCTTTTG
>CAMNHT010000023.1 GCA_946539625.1 uncultured Clostridia bacterium
CGGGCAACGACGCGGTCGGTTCCCGTACACGCGTCAAGATCGTCAAGAACAAGGTCGCGCCGCCGTTCCGCACCGCTGAATTCGATATGCTCTACGGCGAAGGCATCTCCAAGGAAGGCTGCATCCTCGACATGGCGATCGACCGCCGCATCATCATCAAGTCCGGCTCATGGTTCTCCTACGGCGAGATGCGCATGGCGCAGGGCCGTGAGAACGCGCGTCTGTTCCTGAAGGACAACCCCGAGGTCTGCCAGGAGATCGAAAACGCGATCAAGGCGCAGATCGAGGAGCAGCGCAAAAAGGACGCCGAGGCCGCGGAACAGAAACGCCGCGCACGGGAAGCCGCCATGCGCGGAGACGACCCCGTTCCCCCGCCCGAGTTCTGAAAAAGCTGTTTGCGGTTTTGACACAGAATAATGAAGCTTCGCAGTGATTATTCTCGTTGCTCGTAAGCAATGTACGCCTTCGGCGTGTTAAGGAAGATCCTCTGTTTTGACAGGGGATCTTTTTGCTATGCAAAACGGAAGACGGATCATTCCGTCTTCCGTTGTCGTGCGTTCAACGCTTCTTTTGCAGCTTTGTCTTATTGCCCTTTTCGTCGACTACATAGGTGTTTTCGAGATGGGATTCCAGAGATCTGCGGAAATCCGCAATGTATGCTTTTCGAAGGCGGTCGCGTTCCTCCGTCTCCTGCGGCGTCAGTCCCTCTATCTTTGCCTTTCTTGCAAGCTCGTTGATGCGGTCGATGTGTTCCTGTTTCATATCGTTTCCTCCGTGACCGTATTGTACACAACAACAGCCGGTTTGTAAAGACGCCATCAAGATTTTACATTTGTGCAATTGACATTTGACATCTTCGACGCTAAACTACAATTTATGAAGAAATGCCTATTATTAATGATATCTGTTCTTGCTTTCACAATTCTGATCGCCTGCGGTACGTCTGCACAGCAGGCGATCGCTCCGTCCGCCGAACCGACAGTCGTTTCGGAAGCGGTCGCAACGCCGGAGGAGGATCCCGTGATTACCGTGCCGCCGACCGAAGTGCCGGTCACGCTGCCGCCCGTTCCGACGCCTACGCCGGAGCCCACGCCTACGCCTGAGCCGACACCCGAGCCGACGCCCACGCCCATCCCCTTCGACGAGGATGCAGAGCTGATCAAACAGTTTAATCTCGGTTACGGCGAAGATCCCCTCGTGACCGTCGCTACCACCGGGTCCAATCCATCCGTTTACAGCAGTCTTGATTCCTCGGAAAGAAAGTATATCTTTCCGTTTACGCCGCTTGAAGGCGTCTATACGCACGAATGGATCGTGCTCGGCACGGTTGAGACAGACGAACGCACCTATTACCATCTTCGTCCGATCGGCGCAGAAGGCGACGGATACATTGAGACGCGTTATATTTACGATACCAGATTGACCGCACCGGAAAGCCCGTATGCGGTCATGGTCCGACCGCACGGCATCATTTATTCGGCTCGCACGACCGACGCTCCGATCGCCGCGCATGCTGATTATGAAGTTGTTCGCGTGATCGGGATCGACGTTGACAAGGGCTATGCCGCCGTCATGACCTCGGAGGACAAAACCGGCTTCGTGCAGCTCGGCCAGATCCAGTTTGTCGACGAAGAAACGTTTCTGAAGCTGCTGCATCAGTCCTGCGAAACCCCGGAAAGCGCGTTTTCGCTTGATACACTGGTAGAAGACGCGTATACATATGTCAAAGCGCCGTACACCGATGCAGCGACGTTCCTGTTTGATCTGCTCCGCGCGGAGGGTCTGCACTTTAACGAAGCGTATTACACCTTCTACAAAAAACCGCTCGAGGAAAAGACGCTGTACCCGAATCATCTTTATATTTCACCGATCTACAACACGCTGATCTTCAAGCTGTTCAACAGTGCGGGCGACCTCGTCACCTGCAACGGCGAGGAGACCGACTGGCAGTATATCGGCGATTTCGAGTCGATCGAGGCGGGCGACCTTCTGTTTTTCTCGGATGAGCTCGATAAAGGTCAGGCGGTCGTCCCGGACGTCGAGGTCGTTCTGCACGGAAAATATTCGGGCGATCTGACCGACTGCGGACTGTACATCGGCGACGGACATATGCTGACCGTGCGCAACGGCGTTGTGGTCGATGCGGAGATCGATCCCATCTCGCAGAAATATTTCGACTGTGCGCGGCGCATTTCCGCGACCGTGGTGGATGAGAAAGCGCATCTGATCGAATGTCTGATCTCGATGACCTATGACCGTCTCGGCACACCGTATAATTCCGTACGCCGGGTCGGCGACGAATCCTATGATTGCTCCGGACTGATCAGCTGGCTGTTCCGCTGCTACGACTATCTTCCCGAGAACGGAAATGAACCGATCCTTGACGTCACCGCCGCGGGTTGGAGCAACAATGTCAACGCCCTCAGAAATACGAAAAACCGGATCGTGCTCGGCCCCACGGGTATCCCCCGCGACAACAGAGAAGCGCTTGCAGAACTGCAGCGCGGTGATTTTGTGTTTCTGCTCAACGAGCGCCGCAACAAGACCGGTCACGTCATGATCTATCTCGGAAACAATACCGTCATTCATTCGACGCGCATCGAGGGCAACTACCGCGGCACGCTGGTTGCGCGGTTCCGTCCGCACCTGCAATCGCTCTACTGCAATTCCCGCCGCATCGAATCCATTACGCCGATCGGCTGACAAACAACACCGATCCCCCGACGAGCAAATCGCCGGGGGATCTTTTTATGCGTTCAGTTTTCCGGATACGCCGCCCGGCTTCCGTCGTTATACAGAAAGATCGCACGAACGTTGTATTCATCCAGAAGCACTTTGCTTCTCTCCTCTCCGAGCACGAAGCAAGCCGTGGACAGCGCGTCGCAAAGGTCGGACCGGGTTCCGATGATCGTGACCGAAGCAAGTCCGTTCGATACGGGCATACCGGTCTTCGGATCCAGAATGTGATGATACCGGACGCCTTCGAGCTCAAAGAAGCGCTCATAATTGCCGCTTGTGACGACCGCTGCACTCCCGAGCTTCAATACTTCCGCGCTCCGGTCCGGCGTGCCGTTCGGATCGCGGATACCGATCGTCCACGGGGTTCCGTCCGGCTTTGTGCCGATCGTGAGTACGTTGCCGCCCATATTGATGCATGCGCTTGTGACGCCCTGCTCGTGAAGATAATCCGCAACGCGATCCGCGATATATCCTTTTGCAATGCCGCCGAGGTCGATCTCGGCGTTGTTTTTCAGCGTGACCGTATTACCGTCGACTGCAATGTTTCGGTAATCGACGCGCGCCGCAGCCGCGTGCAGCGCTTCCGGGTCGGGAAGAACCGGGTCATCTGCCGTAAAATCCCACAAGGCTGAAACCGGCGCGATCGTAATGTCAAAGGCACCTTCGCTCGCTTTCCCGACCTCAATTGCCAGCCGGATCAGTTCCGCCGTTTCCGGATGTACCTCGACCGGGTTTCCGTCCGCATGGTTCAGGTTCCAAACGTCGCTGCCTTCGATCGTTTTGCTGAGAAGCGCTTCATAGTCGGCGCAGATGCGAAGCGTTCCGTCTACCGTTTCCTGCGGCGCATACGCTGTGATCGTCACGACCGTATCGCATGCGATTCCCACCGCGGAATGCGCCGTTTCGGTTCTGCATCCGAGCATCGGAAGCAGCAGTATAAGCAGGCATAAAAGCGTCCGTTTCATGCGCCGTTCCTCCCTTCATACCGTTCGATCCCGTAAAACGCGCCTCTTGCTGCGACGCCGAGCAGCAGCCCCGTTGCGGTTCCGCTTATGAGAAGCCACGGTGCATAAAACAGCACGGGCTTGTACGAAATCAGTACACATCCGACGATGCATTGTCCGACGATATGCAGGATACCGCCCGCCGTGCTGACCGGGATCACGGAAATGTGCGGGATGCGATGCAGGAGAAGCATCGCCGTGACAGACAAAACGCCGCCCGCAAGCGCGTACAGCGCGCCGACCGCGTTTCCGAACAAAAGGGATGAGAGCCCGACCTTCAGCAGCATCAGGATGACCGTTTCCGCCGGTCGCATATAGAATACCGCATACAGAAGAACAAGATTGGACAGTCCGAGCTTGATGCCCGGTACGGACGGTATAAGCGGGATCAGCGAATCAATATAGCCGAGGATCAGCGCGGCGGCGGTCAGGATCGCCATTCTTGTCAGCATGCGGATCTTCATTTCCCGCCTCCCGCATACTCGATATAAACCTTATGCGGCGCACAGACGATCCATGTGCCGAGCGGTCGGGACTGCACCGTCTCCGCGTTCAGGACGCCCTGCTTTACGCATTCCCCATGCGGGCAGTTTGCCTGCTCCATCCACGCTTCCCCGTTTTCGATGCGAATCACGTTTTCCTCGCCCTCGCCGGTCGCTTCATCAGTGATCCTGCCGTCGCGAATGACGATCGTATGCGTTTCCCATGCCGGAACCGTCAGCAATTCCCCGTCTCCGTAGCGGATCACAAACCGGTCCTCTGCGCCTGTTTTCGGGCGGAGAAGCAGACAGACAACTACGGCGAGCGCGGCAAACCCGATCGCCGCGCCCGTCACTATCCAATTCCGTATACGTCGTTTGTTGTCCGTCTGCCGTTCCATATTGTCAGCCGTTGTCCTGCTGCAGATTGCGGAACGTACCGCATAGTTCGGAGTAACCCCAGGCGAGACCTTCCGGCATTTCCCGCGCCTTAGCGGAAAGGCCGTTGTAGCGGCCTTCGCCGTGCCTGTTGATCTTATTGCCCATGAAGATCATGGTCTCCGACATGCCGCCGTCCAGATTGTAGGCGACGACGCAGCCGAGCTCCTTCATGATTTTCGCGCATTCCTCTGCGTTGGTTCCTTCACTGTAGCCGTCCTGTCTGCCGTCCACAGCGACCGCGACCAGGTGTCCCGGTTCGATCATGCCGATCATGACACGCTGCGCGATATCACGGCGCTGATTGATCGCGTCCTTGGTGATCTCGCCGTTTTCCACCAGGATCGGTCCGAAGGAATAGCAGTTTTCAACACCGCTTTCCCAAAGATCGACGGCGCTGATCTGGTTTTTCTTGACCAGTTCCAGCGTGTGTGTCTTCGGATTCAGCCAGCAGGAGTCGATGCGCGTCGCTTTCTGGAACAGATATCCGTCACGGATCAACGTTCCCTTCTTGTCCTGATCCATGTGGATGAGGTTGTCCCCCGTGATCCACAGCACGCACTTGCTGTTCAGCGCCATGTCAAGCGCTTCGGCACGGTCCATACTGTCATGCTTCCAATTGGCGAACGTCGGGCGGAAGCTGTCGTATTCACGCTCATAGATATCGGCAACGAAATACACGACCGGTTTTGTGCGCGTACCCTTCGGCATCGTCGTTTCCACACGGTGGATTTCGACCGCAAGGATGTCGGAACGATAGATCCATTCGCCGTTTTCTTCGTCAAACGATACAAACTCGGGCTTCCCTTCATTCAGGAACTTATCGTCGAAATTCGTTTTTTCATAGACGCGCGCAGGCTCAGGAGTCGGCTCGGGAGTCGGTTCCGGGGTTGGTTCCGGCGTCGGCTCCGGCGTCGGCGCTTCGGTCGGCGCTTCGGTCGGTTCCGGAGTCGCCGTCGGGGCTGTCGTTACCTCCGGCACAGGCGTCGGGGTGGCTTCGATCTCTACACTGACCTGCGAATCGCTTCCGCCGCGGCAGGAGAACCAGCCGCTCCTGTTTGCCGATTGCGTCGGCGCTGCCGTTGTCTGCGTCGGTGCATTTGTCGGCTCCGGCGTCAATTCTTCCTCTTCGATGATCACATATGCTGTCGATGGCTGTTCCGTTGCCGCTTCGGTCGGTTCCGGTGTCGGCGTCGGCGCTTCGGTCGGTGCCTCGGTCGGCGCAGCCGTCGGCTCGCTGTATGAGATCAAAGACGCGATCGGAATATGTTCCAAAAGATCGTCACCCTTGGAATCGGCGCCAACCGTTTGCTTTTCCAGCCGATAAGAGGGATTCTGTTTCAGCCCGATTCGGTACATCCCGCGGGAATCCATCAGCCGATACGCTTCGGTCGCAGCTTTATGCGCCGAACGCCCGTCGAGCGCCGCCATCGGTTCCGTGCAGTCGATTCTGGTCGAGCCCGGATCCGATGCAATATACAGCTTTTCAACGGAAGCGCCTTCCTGCATCGCTGCGGTCACGAGTGCATACGTTTCCGCCGCACGGAGATCAAGATCGGACCGGTCGACCGTCAGGATTATTTTCGGCTGCAGCTGTTCGATCAGCTTCTTAAGCTTCGGCAGCGGTTCGCCCATCGCCCAATATTTTTTGACTTCTCTGATCTGAGCCTTCCTTAAATCGGCATTTGTCGTTTCCCGATACTCGCTGTAATTCTTATCGACAATTCCGAAGACGATCGGCGCTTTGTCGATCCCGAGTTCCGTAAACGCGCGCTGAAGCTCCGCAAGGCGATAACGATGATCGACCGTCATGCAGATCACGCCGACTGAGACGTTCAGTCCCGCCGCATACTTGACAATGGTCGGTCCGAAAATTTCCATGACGTCTGCAGGCGTCGGTGCGATCACCAGAATGTCGCAGACAAGCGGCGTCTCCGAGAGCCATCCGCGTTCGGGCTCCGGCGCCTGATCCGAAACGTAAAACGTCGACACGGTGCATTCGAATCCTCTGGCTGACAGCGTGATCTTCTCGCAGCCAGGATCGATCGGTATCTCCTCCGCATACCTGTCCGGAGAAGCAAAAGCAACGGTGTTCAGCAGCGCATCCTTTGCGCTGTACTGTTCAACGACAGCGTCGGCCGGGAGTGAGAACCATTCGAGGTAGAGCTTGCGTCCTTCTCCTGCATTCGACATTGTCAGCGTAAGCTTCTGATTCCGGTTCAGCGTCAGACGCGTCATAACGTCCGCGTCCGTCAGTCGGCTTTCCGGCTGTCCGCCGGGAATCGCATATGTGACGGAAAAACCGTCTTCGCCCGCCGCGATCGGCAGATGCAGACAAATCATTAAAAATGCAAGCAAAAAGCACCCAAACCTCTTCATGTGATGAATTCCTTCCTGAATGTCCTATCTGTTTCGACGCACGTTCCCCAATCCGTGCATGATCATTCTGATCGTCTCCGCCGCAAACGGATCGTGCAATCCGGCTGCAGTCAACGTCTCTGTATGATCTGCCCCGCTGCCGCGCGTCAGAACCTTGAGGTATGCGGCTTTTGCGGCGTCAGGATCTGTTTTTCCCTTCAGATACAGTTCCAGGGCGGCCGTCATGCTCGTCGCGTAGCTGATGTAATAAAACGGCGACTGAAACGTATGCGCAATCTGTGTCCAGGAACGTCCTTCCATGCCGAGCGTGTCCAGTCCGTACGCTCTGCACAGCCGGTCGTATTCGGCGTCCAGCGCCGCAAGATCCGGCTTTTCAGGTCCGTACGCAAACCGTTGAAACGCATCCTCCAGGCATCCGTCGATCAGCGTGTAAATCGCGTAAAACAATTCGGTCGTTTCCGCCGCTTCGGACAGATCATTATATAGTGTATCATACCGCAAAACGCTGAGGAGTTCAAGCCCCTGTGCGTCAATTTCGGCAAGGTCGAGCGCGTTTTTCTCTCCCATCGTATCTCCGTTCAGATAGAACGAAGCATAATGTCCGAATTCATGTAAGAGTCCCGGGATCGCGTCAAACCCGCCTGTCCATGCACCGAACAGAAACGGCGCCCCGTATGTCCCGAAATACGTTGTAAAGCTGCCCGGCATACGTTTGAAGTCCGTGCCGAGATCATACATTTCATGTTCAAGCATATAGCTCCACGGTTCCGAAAGCTCCGGCGCCGTTTCCGCAATCACCGAGCCGATCCGCTCCATCGTCTGCTCCCGTTCGAATACGACGCCGTACAGAAGGCCTGAGGCGCGAAAAAAATCGTCCCGCATCTCCTGAAACAGCGGCACCACCTCCGTTTGAACGTCCTCCGAAAGCTGCTCTGCTTGTTCCGGTGAATATGTGCGTCCGTAACACGCATACCGATAGTCCGCATAGGAATCGTACCCGAGCGCTGCCGCGATCTCTTTACGGATCGAAATCAGTTCCATAAAGATCCCGCCCGCCTTCGTATGGAACAGATCCAGATACGCCTCATACAGCGTATTGAAATCCTCCGCGGACAGCGTCGGATCGGAAAGGATCTCGTCCCCCGTCCATGTTCTGCCTTTGTGCTCGATCGAAAGCTCCCCCGACAGCGCTTCATATTCGCCCGCCAGTGCGCGTTCCCTTTCGATCAACGGTCGGATCGCGGTATCGGAAAGCGCGTCCTCGCGCCGCAGCACATTAACCGTTTCCGCGTCGTATACGTCCTTCAGCGAAGGATCCTCCGAAAGCAGCAGCGCCGCGTCGACAAGGATGCAGGCAAGTGTTTCGGTCTGTATCGAAAGCGTATCATATGTCTGTCGGTTTTGCACGTTTGTCACGTCCATGCAGTATCGGACGTATGCGATCGCAGCGTCGGTCTTAAGGTTTTTCAGCGCTTCCGCTCTTGCTTCGAGCGTTTCCTGCGCGCGCTTGCCTGTAAGCTCGCCGCGTTCGATCCGAAACAGCAATTCCTTTGCCCGCGCGATCTCAAGCGCAGCGTCCGTGCCGGAATCGGCAAGCTCGGAAAAAGATAACTCTGTGTGATACGCGTTTTCGGGAGCCGGTTCGGCGCGTTTGCAGCCGGGAATCGCGAAGACGATTGCGGCAATGAGTAACAGGGACAGAATGCGTTTCATATATCGCCTTTCCGGGTGCGCCGGATGATCGTCAGGCAGCACATCCGATACAGCTTACGCGAACCGATGTGTTTTTTGTGCGCAAAATGAAGAATCTGTTGTCATACGGCGAAAAATGTGTTATAAGAATATGATAGTGAGGTATGAGTATGAAAATCGTAGTCTTGGCAGGCGGACTTTCCCCTGAACGCGACGTCTCGTTTTCGAGCGGGACAATGGCCGCAAACGCATTGCTTTCTTTGGGTCATCAGGCGATCCTGGTCGATCTGTTTTTCGGTCTGCCCGAATGGGACGGAAAGACCGATCTTTTTGCGCAGGCAAAACCGCTTCCTCCGTTTCGTGTTTCCGAATCGGAGCCGGATCTCGACGCGCTGCGTCAGTCTCGCAAGGCGGGATTCAATGACTACATCGGGCTTAACGTGCCCGAGCTGTGCGAACAAGCGGATATTGTTTACATGGCGCTGCACGGCGACTGCGGCGAAAACGGAAAGCTGCAGGCGTTCTTCGACGCACGCGGCGTGCACTATACCGGCTCCGGCGCGGAAGGCTGCCGCAACGCCATGGATAAATGGATCAGCAAGCAGATGTTCGAGGCTTCTGGCATCCTGACGCCGAAGGGACAGCTTCTGAAAGCCGGCGATCCGTTCGATCCCGATTCCCTTCCGATCCCGTGCGTCGTCAAGCCCTGCAACGGCGGTTCGTCGATCGGCGTTTCGATCGTGCGCGAACGCCGCGATCTCTACGACGCGCTGAAACTTGCGTTCTCCATGGAGAATACCATTCTTGTAGAAGAATACGTAAAAGGGCGAGAGCTGTCCTGCGGCGTGCTCGGCAGCCGTGCGCTGCCGCCCATTGAGATCATTCCGCTGCATGGTTTCTATGATTACAAAAATAAATATCAGGCAGGCGCTTCTCTTGAAGTCACGCCCGCCGAAATCGACGCGGAGACCACCGAACGCATTCAAAGGATCGCGCTCGACGTCTTCCGGCTTTTGGGACTTTCGGTGTACGGGCGCATTGACTTTCTTCTCACCGAACGAGGCGAGGCGTACTGTCTCGAAGCGAACACGCTGCCCGGCATGACCCCGACCTCCCTGCTTCCGCAGGAAGCGGCGGTCGTCGGATACTCCTATGAACAGCTCTGCGACACGATCATTTCGCTGTCGCGCAACAAGTGATATGGCTGCACGGTTTACCATCAAAGAATTGCTCGAGGCCACCGGCGGAACGCTTTGTGCGCCGCCGGATTTCGGCGATCCCATCGTTGACGGGCTCACCATCGACACCCGTTCGCTTCTGCCCGGAATGGCTTACGTCGCGATCCGCGGCGGCACGTTCGACGGGCACCGGTTTATCCCGAACGCGATGGAAAAAGGCGCTGTGCTGAGCATTTCCGACACCGACGTACCGTATCCCCATATCCGCGTGAACAACACCGTTCTCGCATACCAGAATATCGCAAAAATGCACCGGGAACGCTTCGATTTGCCGGTCGTTTGCATCACCGGCAGCGTCGGCAAAACGACGACCAAGGAAATGGTAAAGGCTGTCCTTGAAACGACGCTTGTTACCCACGCAACCGTCGGAAATCTCAACAATCAAACCGGCGTTCCGACGACCGTGCTGCAGATCTCCGAAACAGATGAAGTCTCTGTTATGGAGCTCGGCACAAACCATTTCGGCGAGATCGACGCGATCGCACGCATTGCGCAGCCTACAATTTGTTTGTTTACGAATATCGGCGAAGCGCACATCGAATTCTTCGGCTCGCGGGAAGGCATCTTCCGCGGCAAGACCGAAATGCTCAAGCATATGCGTCCCGGCGGAACGATCATAGCAAACGGCGACGACGATTATCTGCGAACCATTCCGGACGCGATCACGTACGGCCTTTCCGACGGCGTTGATGTACATGCGCGGGATGTGTCCGAATACGGCATAGACGGAGTTACCTTTACTGCCGAGTTGTTCGGAAAACGGCTTCCCGTCCGTCTGCACGTTGCGGGAAAGCATATGGTGCAAAACGCACTGGCAGCGCTTACAGTCGCGCATTTGCTGCACGTTCCGGATGACGCCGCGCTTGCCGCACTCAAGGCGTTTCAGCCCGGCGCCGGACGCTCCGATATCATCCGCACAAACCGTTTCACGATCATCGACGGTTCCTATAACTGCAATCCGACCTCGATGGAAGCGGCGCTCGACGTGCTCAAAGCCGCAAAGGGACGCAAAGTCTGCATCTTCGGCGATATGCTGGAGCTCGGCGACAGCGCACCGGTGTTCCACGCACGCATCGGCGCGTATGCGCAAAAATGCGGAATCGACCGCATGCTGACCGTCGGCGCACTTGCGAAAAACGCCGCATTCGAGCCGAAGGACGCATATGAGACGGTCGATGCGCTTCTCAATGACTTACCTTCGCTTTTGTGCGACGGCGATACGATCCTTGTAAAAGCATCCTTCGGCATGCACCTC